>NZ_JBSHAP010000062.1:0-53159 GCF_053611565.1 Kitasatospora sp. NPDC054795 | reverse complement strand
TTTTTCTTACCCCCCCTCTCGGGGGCCACAGACCCGGGGGCCGGGGGGGGGCCACCCCCCCCCGCCGGCCCCACCGCCCGTACCCTCAGCGGGTGGTGAGCCGCTCGGCCAGCGCGCGCAGCGCCAGCTCGTAGGAGCCGAGCCCGAAGCCGGCGATGGTACCGGAGGCCACCGCGGCGATCACCGAGGTGTGCCGGAAGGTCTCCCGGGCGTACGGGTTGGAGATGTGCACCTCGATCAGCGGCGCGGTGCGCTGGGCCGCGGCGTCCCGCATCGCGTACGAGTAGTGGGTGAACGCGCCGGGGTTGATCACCACCGGCACCTGCCCGTCGGCCGCCTCGTGCAGCCACTCCACCATCTGCTGCTCGGAGTTGGTCTCGTGCACCTCGACCTCGAAGCCGAACTCCTTGCCCAGCGCGGTGCAGCGCTCGACCAGTCCGGCGTACGAGGTGGCACCGTAGACGTCCGGCTCCCGGCTGCCCAGCCGGCCCAGGTTGGGGCCGTTGAGCACCATCACCCTGGTCACGCCGAGACCTCCGCGTACGCGGCGACCAGCAGCGACGGGTCGGGGCCCTCCAGCACCGAGGTCTTGCCCAGGCCGTCCAGCACGATGAAGCGGATCAGGTCGCCGCGCGACTTCTTGTCGATCTTCATCGCGTCCAGCAGCTTCGGCCAGGCGTCCGCCCGGTAGCTCAGCGGCAGGCCGACCGAGGCCAGCACGGTGCGGTGCCGGTCGGCCGTCGCGTCGTCCAACCGCCCGGCCAGGCGGCCGAGTTCGGCGGCGAAGACCATGCCGATGGAGATCGCGGCGCCGTGCCGCCACTTGTACCGCTCGTTGCGCTCGATGGCGTGGCCGAGGGTGTGGCCGTAGTTGAGGATCTCGCGGCGGCCGGACTCCTTGAGGTCCCCGGAGACCACGTCGGCCTTGACCTGGATGGCCCGGCGGATCAGCTCGACCGTGTGCGGCCCGGCGGGCGTCCTCGCGCCCTCCGGGTCGGCCTCGATCAGGTCGAGGATGGCCGGGTCGGCGATGAAGCCGCACTTGATGACCTCGGCCAGGCCGGAGACGTAGTCGTGCTTGGGCACGGTCTCCAGGGTGCCGAGGTCGGCCAGCACGCCCACCGGCGGGTGGAAGGCGCCGACCATGTTCTTGCCCTCGGCGATGTTGATGCCGGTCTTGCCGCCGACGGCCGCGTCGACCATGCCGAGCAGCGTGGTGGGCATGGAGATCCAGCGCACCCCGCGCAGCCAGGTGGCGGCGACGAAGCCGGCCAGGTCCGTGGTGGCGCCGCCGCCGAGGCCGACGACGACGTCGCTGCGGGTGAAGCCGGTCTGCCCGAGCACCGACCAGCAGTACGCGGCGACCTCGACGCTCTTGGCTTCCTCGGCGTTGGGCACCTGCAGCGCGATGGCCTCGTAGCCCTCGCCGACCAGGTCGTCGCGGATCGCGTCGGCGGTGGCGGCCAGCGCCTCCGGGTGGATGATCGCGACCCGCTTGGCCCGGGCACCGATCAGCGGCGCCAGCTCACCGAGCAGCTGGTGCCCGATCAGCACGTCGTACGGGTCGTGGCCGGCGCTGCCGCCGACGTGGATCCTGACGGTGGTGTCAGTCATGGGGGGTCTTCAGCTCCAGTGCTTCCAGTACGGCGTCCGCGACCTGCTCCGGGGTGCGCCCGGCGGTGTCGACCACGGCGGTGGCCACCTCCAGGTAGAGGGGGCGGCGGGCCTCCATCAGCTCGCGCCAGCGGGCCCGCGGATTGACGGCCAGCAGCGGGCGCGGGGCGTCCAGGCCGACCCGCTTGACGGCGTCGGCGAGCGGGACCTCCAGGAGGACCACCGGCAGCTCGTGCAGCAGCGCGCGGGTGGCCTCGGCCAGCACCGCGCCGCCGCCGAGTGCCAGGACCCCGTCGTGCCCCTCGGCGGCCGTGCGCACGGCCGCCGCCTCCAGCGCGCGGAAGTGCGGCTCGCCCTCGTCGACGAAGATGTCCGGGACGGGCTTGCCGACGGTCGCCTCGATGTCGGTGTCGGTGTCCCGGAAGCCCACGCCCAGGCGCTCGGCCAGGACCCGCCCAACGGTGGACTTGCCACTGCCGGGCGGGCCGACCAGCACCACAACGGGACTGGTCATCGGATGATCAGGTTTTCGAGGTAGCTCTGCACGTTGCGGCGGGTCTCGGAGACGTTGTCGCCGCCGAACTTCTCGTTCACCGCGTCCGCCAGCACCAGCGCGACCATCGCCTCGGCGACGATGCCCGCGGCCGGCACCGCGCAGACGTCCGAGCGCTGGTGGTGCGCCTTTGCCGGCTCGCCGGTGCGCACGTCCAGGGTCTGCAGCGCCCGCGGCACGGTGGCGATCGGCTTCATCGCGGCGCGCACCCGCAGCACCTCACCGGTGGACAGGCCGCCCTCGGTGCCGCCGGAGCGGCCGGAGGTGCGCTTGACGCCCTCGGCGGTCGGGACGATCTCGTCGTGCGCCTTGGAGCCCGGCACCCGGGCCAGCTCGAAGCCGTCACCGACCTCGACGCCCTTGATCGCCTGGATGCCCATCAGCGCGGCGGCCAGCCGCGCGTCCAGCCGGCGGTCCCAGTGCACGTGCGAGCCGAGGCCCACCGGCACGCCGTACGCCAGCACCTCGACCACGCCGCCCAGGGTGTCGCCGTCCTTGTGGGCCTGGTCGATCTCGGCGACCATCGCCTTCGAGGCGTCGGTGTCCAGGCAGCGCACCGGGTCGGCGTCCAGTCGCGCCTCGTCCGAGGGCAGCGGCACCACACCGGCCGGCGCCTTGGCGGCGGCCAGCTCGACCACGTGGCTGACGATCTCGATCCCGGCCACCTCGCGGAGGTACGCGCGGGCGACGGCGCCCAGCGCGACCCGCGCGGCCGTCTCCCGGGCGCTGGCGCGCTCCAGGATCGGCCGGGCCTCGTCGATCGAGTACTTCTGCATGCCGGCCAGGTCGGCGTGGCCGGGCCGGGGGCGGGTGAGCGCCTCGTTGCGGGCCAGGCCCGCCAGCACCTCGGGGTCGACCGGGTCGGCCGACATGACCTGCTCCCACTTCGGCCACTCGGTGTTGCCGACCATGACCGCGACCGGGCTGCCCATGGTCAGACCGTGCCGGACGCCGCCGAGGAAGGTCACCTCGTCCTGCTCGAACTTCATCCGCGCCCCGCGGCCGTAACCGAGCCGGCGGCGCGCCAGCGCGTCGGCCACCACAGCGGTGGTGACCGGTACACCGGCGGGCAGGCCTTCCAGCGTCGCGACGAGTGCGGGGCCGTGCGACTCCCCCGCCGTCAGCCAGCGCAACGTACCCAACGGAGCTCCTTCATCAGCGGACCGGACCTCGGCACCGCCGGGGCCCGCCCCGGGCGTGCCTTGTGCCTGAATCCTTTCATGCCCCAGCAGCACCTGGGGGCACAGTCCGCGTGCCGGACGGCAACCGGCCACCATCCGGCCGGGAACCACCCGGGGAACCGGCCGCAGGACGGGCCCGGCACCCGGCCGGAGGACCGGGCCCACGACCGGTGCCCCCGCCACTCGGCGCGGGGGCTCAGTGCCCGGCGAGCGCCTTCTCCCCCGCCTCGCGCATCGCCGCCAGCGGCCCGGGCGTCCGCCCGGTGAAGGCCTCGCTCTGCAGCACCGCCTGGTGCACCAGGAGGTCCAGCCCGCCCAGGACGGTCGCCCCGCGCCCGGCGCAGGCGGCGGCCAGCGCCGTCGGCCACGGGTGGTACAGCACGTCGAACAGCGCGCCCGGCTCGGCGGGCAGCGCGTCGGCGAAGACGTCCGTCGCGCCCACCGGCGTGGTGGAGACGGTCAGCGGCCGGGCCAGCGCCTCGGCGCCGCGCTCCCAGTGGGCGGTGCGGACGGCCGTGCCCAGCCGCTCGCCCAGCTCGGCCATCTCCCGGGCCCGCTCGGCACTGCGCACGTAGACCGTCACCTCGCCGGTGCAGATCTGGGCGAGCGCGGCCAGCGCCGAGGAGGCGGTGGCCCCGGCGCCCAGGACGGCCGCCTCGGACACCTCGGTGATCCCGCGCTCGCGCAGCGCGTTGACCAGCCCGGGAACGTCGGTGTTGTCCCCGGTGCGCCGACCGTCGGCGGTGAACACCACGGTGTTCACCGCGTCCACCGAGCGGGCCGTCGCGCTGACCTCGTCGAGCAGCGGGATGACCGCCCGCTTCAGCGGCATGGTGAGCGACAGCCCGGCCCACTCGGCCTCGTCCAGCGCGGCGACGAACCCGGGCAGCCCGGCCTCGTCGACCTCGAAGCGGTCGTAGCGCCAGCCGTCCAGTCCGAGCGCCGCGAAGGCGGCCCGGTGCAGGTCCGGCGAGAGCGAGTGGGCGATCGGCGAACCGAGAACGGCCGCCCGGTGCTTGCTGGTCAACGCTGCCTCTCCGCGAACTGGCGGACTGTCGTCCGGCCGTGGCTACTTCTTGGTGGTGCAGTGACCGCGCGCCTCGTCGAAGCCCTGCCCGGCCGACTGGCAGTACTCCTTGACGTTGGCGTAGTGCTCCTTGCTCGTCTCGGCGAACCGGGTCTGGATCGGGGACATCGCGATGAAGTACAGCCACTTTCCGTCCGCCGGGTGCAGCGTCGCGTTGAGCGCCTCGTCCCCGGGGTTGGAGATCGGACCGGGCGGCAGGCCCGGGTTGATGTAGGTGTTGTACTTGTTGGACGCGTCGTCCATGTCCTTCTTGTCGAGGTCCTTGCGGTTCAGCGAGTACTGGAGCGTGGTGTCCATGCCCAGCCGGTGGTTGATCTCGCCGCCGGCCGCCAGCCGGTTCTGGATGGTCTTGGCCATCTTGGCGAAGTCTTCCGGGTTGTTGCCCTCGCGCTGGAGGATGCTCGCCTCGATGAGCACCTCGTAGCCGGTCTTCAGCCCCACCGAGGCGGCCTGGGCGTCCAGGCCGGCGTACTTCTCGGTGGCGTTCTTCACCATCTGCTTGAGCAGGTCCTCGGGCTTCGTGCCCTCGGCGATGTTGTAGCGGGTCGGCCAGAGGAAGCCCTCGATGTTGCCGTTGGCGTACGGCGGCAGGCCGAGGTCGTTGACCTGGGCCTTGGCGACGCCCGCCGTGGTGCCCGCCTGCAGCTTCAGCTTGGTGTCGATGAGGGTGTAGATCTCGGTGGAGTTCTTGCCCTCGGGGACGACGATCGCCGCGCCGCCCGCCTGGGCGAGCAGTTCCTTGAGCGCGGCCGCGGCCGGCATCTCCTTCTTCAGCCCGTAGTAGCCGTACTGGATGGTGGCGCACTTGGGCTCGGCCTTGCAGGCCGCGGAGAACGCGTCGACGCTCTTGACCACACCGGCGTTCTTCAGCGCCAGACCGATCTGCCCGCCGACCGCGCCCTTCTTGACCTCCACCTGGACGGAGCCGGTGCCCTCGCCGGTGAAGTCCTCCGGCGGGCCGAAGTGGCTCTGGTAGAAGCCGTAGCCCCACCAGCCGGCCCCGCCCACGGCGCCGAGCAGCACCAGCGCGACCAGCAGACAGGCGCCGCCGTTGCGGCGGCCCGACTTCTTGCCCTTCTCCTTGCGCTTCTTCTGGGCCTCGCGGGACTCGTCCTGCTCCCCGAGGAAGCCGGCCTCCCCGGCCTCGGCGTGCTCGTCGAGGTAGCCGTCGTCCTCGTGGCGGACGTCCTGGTGGCCGTCCCACTCGTCCGTCCCGGCCTCGCGCGGGGCACCGACCGGGTCGGCGCCGGCCTCCAGCGCGGCGGCCTCGGCCTCCCAGTCGATCCCGTCCGGGCCCGGGCCGGAGGCCGGCGCGGGCGCCGGGGCCTCCGGCTGCTGCCGCCGCCGTCGCCGCGGCGTCTGCTGCTCCTGCTGGGGAGCCTGCTGGGACTGGTCCTGCTGGGGCTGGGCATGCTGCTGGGGCAGGGACACCTGCTGCTGAGGGGTCTGCTGCTGGGCGGCCTGCTGCTGGGCGGCCTGCTGGCCGCCGGGGAAGCCCTGCTGGTAGCCCTGCTGCGGCATCGGCACCTGCTGCTGGGGCATCTGCTGCTGCGGATAGCCCTGCTGCACCTGCTGCTGCGCGTACCCCTGCTGGGGGTAGCCCTGCTGCGGCACCTGCTGCTGCGGCACCTGCTGGGGGTAGCCCTGCTGACCGCCCGGGTAACCCTGCTGCGGCATCTGCGCCTGCTGCTGCTGCGGATAGCCCTGCTGCGCCATCATCTGCTGCTGCATCTGCGGCGTCATCTGCTGCTGGGCGTACCCCTGCTGCACGTCCCCGTACGGCTGCTGCTGGGCCGCCTGGCCCTGCTGCGGGTACTGCTGCTGCCACTGGCCGTCCTGCTGGCCGGGGACCGGCTGCCGGCCGTCGTACCCGGGATCACCGGGGTGCCACGGCTCGCCCTGGGGGCCGTAGCCCCCACCCAGATCGGTCATCGATCCCCTTAACCGACGGTGACGACCGGAGGATCAAACCGGCCGTCCGGGACGACGCCGTCCCGGCTGATTCTCGAACCGGCGTGCTAGCGCAGCGCCTGGAGGGAGACGTTACCGTACCGCAGCCTTACCCCCGCCCGGGCGGACGCACGGTCAGTGAGCGATCTCACCGACGGCACACAACACCGTTACGGTGCCCCCGACACCGTCACGGCGTCCCCGCACCGGCCCCGCCCGCGCCCCCCGGGCCGGAGGACTCCGGGGAGGACGGGCCCGCGGCCGGGGCAGTGGGCCTGGCCGCCGCCCGGTTGGCGTTGAACTCGGCCACGTTGCGTTGCTGAACGTCGAAGCTGTCGGTGAAGCGGGTGTCCCCCGGTTTCACGGTGACGAAGTACAGCCAGTCCCCCGGCGTCGGGTCCAGCGCGGCCAGGATCGCCTGCCGCCCGGGGTTGGAGATCGGGCTCGGCGGCAGCCCGGGGTGCTGGTAGGTGTTGTACGGGGAGTCCAGCTTGGTGTCGGTCACCGAGGTGTTCAGGGTCGAGCGGCCGAGCGCGTAGTTGATGGTGGAGTCCAGCTGCAGGGGCATGCCCTTGGCCAGCCGGTTGTAGATCACCCGGGCCACCTTGCCCATGTCCTCGGTGTTGTCGGCCTCGCCCTGGACCATGCTGGCCACGGTGATCAGCCCGTACACGCTCTGCCCGAGGTTCTGCGCGACCACGGTGGCGTCGTCCCGGCCGAACTCCCTGCCGGCCCGGTCCACCATCTGCTTCAGCAGGTCGAAGGCGGTGGTGCCCTCGGTGACGCTGTACGTCGCCGGGAAGAGGTAGCCCTCCGGGCTGCCGTTGGTGAAGTCGGGCAGGCCGAGTTCGGCGCCCTGGTCCTGGGCGGTCTTCTGGGCGGTGCCCGCGGGCAGGTTCAGCTTCCGGTCGATGGCCGCGTAGATCTGGTAACCGCGCCAGCCCTCGGGGATGGTCAGGCCGTTGGCGTTGGCCGGGTCGATCAGGATCGCCAGCGCCGCCGCGGCCGACATCTTCTGCCTCAGCGTGTACGTCCCGGGCTGGATCCGCCCGGCCGCCGCCGCGCTGCCCTTCGCGGCCCGGGTGAAGGCGAGCGAGCTGGCCACCACCCCGTTGCGGACCAGCGCGGAGGCGATCTGGGAGAGGCCGGCGCCCTCCGGGACGGAGACCTGCACGCTGCCGGTGCCCTGCCCGGCGAAGTCGGCGGCGGCCGGGGGTTTGCGCTGCGCCTGGAACCAGGTGTACCCGGTCAGCCCGATCCCGCCGAACACCGCGATCAGCGCGAGCGCGGTGAGCCCGCAGGCCAGCCCGTTGCGCCGTCGGTGCGGATCCGGCGCATCGAAGCGCGGGCGGGGCGCGCCCGGCGGACGGCCCTCCGGTTCCAGCACCGGCGCGCCCAGATGCCCCGGCGTGAGCCCCGGGTGGAAGTCCTGGTCGGTCATGGCTCGCGCCCCCTCGGCGGTCCCGGATCGATCCGGACCGTTATGAATCGATACGGATCGATCCATAACGGACACGGAAGCGAACGAAAAGGGTCCGTGCGGACGCGTCCGCACGGACCCCTCAAACGGGACGTTAGATCAGACCGGTCAGCCGACCGCCTCGACGCTCTCACCGGGCGGGCGTCCGCTCACCCGTTCGGACTCAAGAGCGGTCTGGAGGATCACCACCGCGGCGGCCTGGTCCACCACCGAGCGGCCCTTCTTCGCCTTGACCCCCGAGGCGCGCAGCCCGTGGGTCGCGGTGACGGTCGACATCCGCTCGTCCACCAGCCGCACCGGCACCGGGTAGAGCCGGTCGGCCAGCCGGGCCGCGTACGCCCGGACCTTCTCCGCCGCCGGGCCCTCCTTGCCGCTGAGCGAGCGCGGCAGCCCGACGATCACCTCCATCGCGCCGTACTCGTCGACGATGGCGGCGATCCTGGCCTGCGACTTCACCCCGGCCGGGACGGTCTCCACGGGCGTGGCGAGCACCCCGTCGGGGTCGCAGGACGCGACCCCGATCCGGGCGTCCCCGACGTCGACGGCGATCCGCCGCCCACGCCGGAAGGGCCTCTCCTCCTGCTCCATCAGCTGGCGCGCTCCGCGACCAGGCCGCGCACCGCGGCGATGGCCTCGCCGACCGCGGCCGGGTTGGAGCCACCGCCCTGGGCGACGTCGTCCTTGCCGCCACCGCCGCCGCCGAGGGTCTTGGCGGCGGTCCGGACCAGCTCGCCGGCCTTGATGCCGCGGCCGCGGGCGTCCTCGTTGGTGGCGATGACGGTCAGCGGGCGGTCATTGGCCACCGTGAAGGCGGCGACCACGGCCGGGCGCGAGCCGAGGCGGCCGCGCACGTCCAGGACCAGCTTGCGCAGCTCGTCCGCGCCCACGCCGTCGGCGACCTGCGCGGCGACCACGGCGATGCCGTGCACGTCCTCGGCCGAGTCGGCCAGACCCGCCGCGGCGGCCAGCACCTTCTCGGCGCGGAAGCGCTCGATCTCCTTCTCGGCGTCCTTGAGCTTGGCGAGCATGCCCGAGATCTTCTCCGGCAGCTCCTCCGGGCGGCCCTTGACCAGCTCGGTGAGCTGGGCGACCACGGTGTGCTCACGGGCCAGGAAGCGGTACGCGTCGGTGCCGACCAGCGCCTCGACGCGGCGCACGCCGGAGCCGATCGAGGACTCGCCGAGCAGCTTCACCAGGCCCAGCTGGGCGGTGTTGCCGACGTGGGTGCCACCGCACAGCTCCTTGGAGAAGTCACCGATGGTCACGACCCGGACCTCGTCGCCGTACTTCTCGCCGAACATCGCGATGGCGCCGGCCTTGCGGGCCTGGTCCATCGTCATGACCTCGGCGGTGACCTCCAGCTCGCGGCCAAGCACGTCGTTGATCTTCTGCTCGACGTCGACCAGCACGCTGCCCGGGACGGCGGCGGGCGAACCGAAGTCGAAGCGGAAGCGGCCGGGGGCGTTCTCGGAGCCGGCCTGGGCGGCCGTCGGGCCGAGCGCGTCGCGCAGCGCCTGGTGGGTCAGGTGGGTGGCCGAGTGGGCACGGGCGATCGCCCGGCGGCGCTCGATGTCGATCGTGGCGTACGCCGAGGCGCCCAGCACGACCTCGCCGAACAGCACCCCGCCGGAGTGCACCACGACGCCCGGGACGGGCTGCTGCACGTCGCGGATCTCCACCACCGCACCGGACTCCAGCCGGATCCGGCCCTGGTCGGCGAGCTGGCCGCCGCCCTCGGCGTAGAACGGGGTGCGGTCGAGGATGATCTCGACCTCGTCGCCCTCGGAGGCGGCCGGCGACGGGACGCCGTCCACCAGCAGGCCGACCACGGTGGCCTCGCCCTCGGTGAGGGCGTAGCCGGTGAAGACGCTGGCGCCGGACTTGTCGGCGACCTCGCGGTACGCGGCGACGTCGGCGTGGCCCATCTTCTTGGCCTTGGCGTCCGCCTTGGCCCGGTCCCGCTGCTCCTGCATCAGGCGGCGGAAGCCGGACTCGTCCACCTGGAGGCCCTGCTCCTCGGCCATCTCCAGGGTGAGGTCGATCGGGAAGCCGTAGGTGTCGTGCAGCTTGAACGCCTGCTCGCCGGAGAGCACCGCGCCGCCGGCCTGCTTGGTCTCGGTGACCGCGACGTCCAGCAGGTTGGTGCCGGCCTTCAGGGTCTGGAGGAAAGCACCCTCCTCGCCGACGACGACCGTCTCGATGCGCTTGCGGTCGCTCTCCAGCTCGGGGTACTGCGGGGCCATCGCCTTGATCGCGACGTCGATGAGCTCCTTGGCCACCGGCTCGGTGGCGCCCAGCAGGCGCATGTTGCGGATGGCGCGGCGCAGGATGCGGCGCAGCACGTAGCCGCGGCCCTCGTTGCCGGGGGTGACGCCGTCGCCGACCAGCATCAGCGCGGTGCGGATGTGGTCGGTGACCACGCGCAGCGAGACGTCCGACTTGTGGTCGGCGCCGTAGGTGTGGCCGGTGAGCTCGGCGGCGCGGTCGAGGATCATCCGGCTGGTGTCGATCTCGAAGAGGTTGTCGACGTCCTGCAGGATGGCGGCGAGGCGCTCCAGGCCGAGGCCGGTGTCGATGTTCTTGCTCGGCAGGTCGCCGAGGATCTCGAAGCCGTCCTTGCCGTCGCCGTGGCCGCGCTCGTACTGCATGAAGACCAGGTTCCAGATCTCCAGGTAGCGCTCGCCGTTGACGGCCGGGCCGCCCTCCTCGCCGTACGCGGGGCCGCGGTCGTAGTTGATCTCCGAGCACGGGCCGCACGGGCCGGGGACGCCCATCGACCAGAAGTTGTCCTTCATGCCCAGGCGCTGGATGCGCTCCGAGGGCACGCCGATGACGTCACGCCAGATCTGCTCGGCCTCGTCGTCGTCCTTGTAGACAGTGATCCAGAGCTTCTCCTTCTCCAGGCCGTAGCCACCGTCCGCGACGGGGGTGGTGAGCAGGTCCCACGCGAACTTGATGGCTCCTTCCTTGAAGTAGTCGCCGAAGGAGAAGTTGCCGCACATCTGGAAGAAGGAGCCGTGCCGGGTGGTCTTCCCGACCTCCTCGATGTCCAGGGTGCGCACGCACTTCTGGACGCTGGTGGCGCGCGAGAACTGCGGCTTGACCTCGCCCAGGAAGTAGGGCTTGAACGGCACCATGCCGGCGTTGACGAGCAGCAGGGTGGGGTCGTCGGCGACCAGGGACGCCGACGGAACGACGGTGTGGCCGCGCTCCTCGAAGAAGCGCAGCCAGCGGCGGCGGATCTCAGCCGACTCCATTAGTGGTCCTTCCGGTTCGGGGTGCCGCCCCGCGGCGGCAGGGCGCGGCGGGGCGTTTCTTCAGTGGTCCGGGGGGTGGTGCAGGAGCTGCGGGACGGAGGCAGGGCGGCGGCCGGGCTACCGGGCGCCGCCGAGATAGCTCGGTACTGCGGCTCGCCGGAGGGGGGCAGCGCGGAACGCTTCCCCAGGAGGGACCGGCGGTCGCCGCGGGGCTCCACCACGGCGGTGCCGTGCAGCCCGAGGTCGTCCTTCAGCTGCTCCTCGCGCTCGGCCATGCCGGCCTGCACGTCCCGGGCGAACTGCTTGGCCAGGTCGCCCAGGTGCAGCGCGCCGCGGGCGGCGGTGCCGGAGAGGCTGTCCGGGGTGAGCCGGTGCACGGCCTCGTTGGCCTTGTTCATGGCCCAGACGGTGGCGCCGGCGCCGACCGCCATCCAGAAGATGCGTCGCACCATGCCGTCAGCCCCTCACCGCGCGCCGGACCCGGGAGAACAGGCCGCTCCTGGACGCGGTCGCGGCGCGCACCTCGGCCCGGATCAGCCGGGCCAGCTCCTCGCGCTCGCCGGCCTGCGCCGGCACCGGCGGCAGGCCGCCCTGCTGCCGGGCGACGGCCTTGCGCACGCCGTAGCTGAACGCCGCGACCTTCACCAGCGGTCCGCCCAGGGTGGCGGCCACGGTGGAGGAGAGCGCGTTGGCGTTGGCGGCGGCGTCCTGCACGTTGGCGGTGATCTCGTCGACCCGCTCCAGCTGCTCGTTGGCGCTGCGCACCGCGGCGCCCGCGTCGGTCAGCAGCGGAACGGCCTGTTCGGTGACCGCGGAGACCAGGACGGCGGCCTCCTTGAGCACCCGCGAGAGGCGGACCAGCACCACGGCGAGCAGGGTGACCAGGACCGCCCAGAACACGGCGACGAGCAATCCGGCCAGCTCTCCCACGGACACCTTTGCGCGCTCCCTCGCCTTGCAGTTCTCCTGGGCCTGTCAGACAGGCCCCAGCAGGAAACCCTATCGCGCCCGGGCCCGGTTTCCGGACCGGGTTGTTCGCCCGGCGATCCGGTCGGGTGTGCGATCCGCGCGCGTAACCTACCGATCGGTCACCTCGTTCTGCCTGGCAGGCCGTCGCCCGTACGGCCCGACGCACGTCCGGACCCCGACCGGTCCGGCCTGGAGCACGGGGAGCAGCCTTTGGCCGGGGACTGGACAGCACCGCCCGGGGAGCCCGCGGCGGGGCCGCACGGACCGGAGCCCGGCCGACTGCCGGCCGAGGTGACCGGCTTCGTCGGGCGGCGGGGCGAACTGGCCGAGCTGGCCGGGCTGCTGGACTCGGCCCGGCTGGTGACCGTCACCGGGCCGGGCGGCGTGGGCAAGAGCAGGCTGGCCCTGCGCGCGGCGGCCCGGGCGGCCGACGCCTTCCCGGACGGCACCTGGCTGGTGGACGTGGCCCCGGTGCAGGATCCGCTGCTGCTCGGCCACGCCGTCCTGGAGGCGCTGCGGCTCGCCGACGGCTCCGCCCGTCCGCCGCTGGACATCCTGATCGAGCGGCTGGAGGGCCGGCGCCTGCTGCTGGTGCTGGACGGCTGCGAGCACCTGGTGGAGGCCTGCGCCGAGCTGGCCGACGCGCTGCTGCGGGCGCTGCCCGGTCTGCGGCTGCTGACCACCAGCCGCACCACCCTGCGGGCCTCGGGCGAGCACCTGCTGGCCCTCACGCCGCTGCCGGTCGGCCCGGCGCCCTCCGGCCCGGTGCGGCCGGACGCGCTGCCGGACGCGGTACGGCTGTTCGTCGAGCGGGCCGGGGCGGTGCTGCCGTCCTTCGAGGTGACGGAGGCCAACGCGGAGGCGGTCGCGCTGCTCTGCCGCCGACTGGACGGCATCCCGCTGGCCCTGGAGCTGGCCGCCGGCCGGCTGCGCGCGCTGTCGGTGGAGCAGGTCACCGCCCGGCTGGACGACCGTTTCCGGCTGCTCACCTGCGGCTACCGGACGGCCCTGCCGCGGCACCGGACGCTGCGCACGACGGTCGGCTGGAGCCATGAGCTGTGCACCGTGCAGGAACGTTTACTCTGGGCCCGCCTCTCGGTCTTCGCCGGCGGTTTCGACCTGGAGGCCGCCGAGTACGTCTGCGCCGGCGAGGGCATCGAGGCCGAGGAGGTCCTCGACCTGCTCGACGAGCTGGTCGCCCAGTCCGTGGTGCTGCGCGAGGACAGCGCCTTCGGCGTGCGCTTCCGGCTGCTGGACACCCTGCGCGAGTACGGCGGCCAGTGGCTGCGCGCCGCCGGCGAGCAGCAGCGGCTGCTGCGCCGCCACCGGGACTGGTACCTGGGCGTCGCCACCTGGGGCGAGGTCGAGTGGTTCGGCCCCCGGCAGGCGGAGACCGCCGAGCGCACCGGGCTCGCTCACGGCAACCTGCGCGCGGCGCTGGAGTTCTGCCTCGCCGAGCCGGGCGAGGAGCAGATCGCCCTGCTGCTGGCCGGCACGCTCTGGTTCTACTGGATCGGCTGCGGCCACCTCGCCGAGGGCCGGCACTGGCTGGACCGCGCGCTCGCGCTGGACCGCGAGCCCACCGAGGCCCGGGCCAAGGCCCTCTGGGTGACCGGCTACATGGCCACCCTCCAGGGCGACCTCGGCTTCGCCCGCCCGGCACTGGAGGAGTGCCGCCGCCAGGCGCTGGACACCGGCGACGACCGGGCGCTGGCCTACGCCGTCCACCGCCAGGGCTGCGTCGCCCTGGTCGGCGACGACCCCGACCGGGCCGCCGAGCTGTTCGAGGAGGCGCTCTGGCACTACCGGACCATCGGCGAGCTCAACAGCAACGTGGTGATGGCCATGCTGGAGCTGGGCCTGGCCCACCTCTTCCAGGGCGATCCGGACAGCGGCGAACTCTGGTTCGGCCAGGCCCGCGAGCTGTGCGAGGAGCACGGCGAGCAGTGGGCCTACGGGTACGTGCTCTACGCGATGGCGTTCTCGCACTGGCTGGACGGCGCCGTGCAGCCAGCCCGGGCGCTGGCCCGGGAGTGCGTGCGGCTGAACCACCTCTTCCGCGACCTGCTCGGCATCGTGCTGGGCATCGACCTGCTGGCCCTGCTGAAGACCGAGCCGAGCGGACCGGGCGAGCCGGGCGACCTGCGCGAGGCCCGGGTGCTGCAGGGGGCCGCGCACCGGATCTGGCGCACGGTCGGCAACCCGTTCCTGGGCTCGCGGAACTTCTTCGGCCCCCACCAGGAGTGCGCCGAGCGGGCGCTGGCCGGGCTGACCGCCCAGGAGTACGAGGAGTGCTACCGGGCCGGGACCCTGCTGGACCTGGACGCGGCGGTCACCCGGGCGCTCGGCGGCGGGGGCCGGACGCAGGGCCCGGAAGCGGCGCGGGGCCCCCGCTCGGTGCCGCCCCCGCCGGCGCCCTCGACGGCGCGGAATAGTTGAAACTTGCCGATTGCTTGAGGAGGCAAGGAACTGCCCGGAAGGAGCATCATGGCCGTCCACAACGCCGCCAACGAGTACCGCATGGCGAAGTTCTACTTCGATTCCAAGGCGTACACCGACGCGGCGCGCGCGCTCGAAGGTGTCCTGGCCGAGGAGCCGACCAACCTCTCCGTCCGGATGCTGCTGGCCCGCAGCTACTTCCACTCGGCCCAGCTCCGCCGCGCCGAGGCCGAGCTGCTGCGGATCCTGGAGGCCGACCCGGCCGAGGACTACGCCCGGCTGATGCTCGGCCGCACCCTGGAGCGCCAGGGCCGGCCCGAGGAGGCCCGCCCGCACCTGCGGCTGGCCGCCGCGATGACCGGCGAGAGCATCTGACCGCAGCGGGAAGGGCCGCACGGAAAAGGGGCGAGCCCCCGTCGCCTCGAAAGGCGGCGGGGGCTCGCTCGTGGTGCCGCGAAGAGCGGAGCCGGGTCAGCGCGAGTAGTACTCGACGACCAGCTGCTCGTCACAGATCACCGGGACCTCCTTGCGCTGCGGCGCACGGTCCAGGCGGAAGGCCAGGGCCTTCAGGTTGACCTCGAGGTACTTCGGGGTCTGGCCCTCACCCGCGTAGCCACCCTCACGGGCGACCTGGAAGGGGACCTTCTCCTTGGAGCGCTCGCGGACGGTGACCACGAAGCCCGGCTTCATCTGGAACGACGGCTTGTTGACCTTGCCGCCGTTGACCTCGATGTGGCCGTGGACGACCATCTGGCGGGCCTGGTAGATGGTGCGGGCGATGCCCGAACGCAGGACCAGGGAGTCCAGACGGGTCTCCAGGTCGGCGACGAGCGCCTCACCGGTCTTGCCCTCGGCCTTCTTCGCGCGGTCGAACGCGCGCGCCATCTGCTTCTCGCTCAGGTCGTACTGGGCGCGCAGACGCTGCTTCTCGAGCAGACGGACCTTGTAGTCCGAGTTCTGCTTGCGGCCACGGCCGTGCTGGCCGGGCGGGTACGGGCGGGCCTCGAAGTACTTGACGGACTTCGGGGTCAGCGGCACGCCGAGCGCACGCGCGATCTTGACCTTGGGACGCTTCTGGTTCGCCATGAACCAAACCTTCCTTGCTTACGAATACGGCTTCACCAGGTGTTGACGGAGGTCGCATCTCGCGACCCGGAGACAACCCATCGCCGAGGCGATGCGGTCAGCCGCTCTCCGGAGCCGGGCACGAAAGTGCTGGTCACACGGACCGGCCCAGAATCTGGGCCGCCCGCGACACCGAAACGGTGCGCGACGCTCCTGGTGCGGGCCCCTCGGAGGGGGCCTACGGCCGGTGCCCCGCTGGTGCGGCCGGTCGGTGGGGTCTCCCCCGCCGCCGTCCCGGGACATGGCACTCCGACCGAGTATACCGGTGGATCACTCGCCCTTTTCCCCGGGCTGCTCCTCTGCCTTCCGCTCCGGCTTCGCGGGCGCCTTCCCGTCCTTCTTCCCGGCCTTGCCCTCCACCCTGCGCTCCCCCCGCAGCCGCCCGCGCGTCCACTCCACCACGTCCGCGTACCGGGCCTCGCCGCCGCGCCTGGTCGGCCGGTAGTACTCCTTGCCGTGCACCGCGTCCGGCGCGTACTGCTGGGCGGCGATGCCCTCCGGCAGGTCGTGCGGGTACCGGTAGCCCTGGCCGTGGCCGAGCTTGCCCGCGCCGCCGTAGTGCGCGTCCCGCAGGTGGGGCGGGACGGCGCCCGCCAGGCCCTGCCGGACGTCCGCCAGCGCCGCGTCGATCGCCAGGTAGGCGGCGTTGGACTTGGGCGCCAGCGCCAGCGCGATGGCGGCCTGGGAGAGGATGATCCGGGCCTCCGGGAAGCCGATCAGGGCCACCGCCTGGGCCGCCGCCACCGCCGTCTGCAGGGCGGTCGGGTCGGCCAGGCCGACGTCCTCGCTGGCCGAGATCATCAGCCGGCGGGCGATGAACCGCGGGTCCTCCCCCGCCTCGATCATCCGGGCCAGGTAGTGCAGGGTGGCGTCCACGTCGCTGCCGCGGATCGACTTGATCAGCGCGCTCGCCACGTCGTAGTGCTGGTCGCCGTCCTTGTCGTAGCGCACCGCCGCCTGGTTGACCGCCGTCTCGGTGGTGGCCAGCGTGATGCTCGGCTCGCCCTTCTCCAGCGCGGCGCCGGCCGCCGCCTCCAGCGTGGTGAGCGCCCGCCGGGCGTCCCCGCCGGCCAGCCGCACCAGGTGGTCCTCGGCCTCCGCGGACAGCTCCAGCGAGCCCTCCAGGCCGCGCTCGTCGGCCACCGCGCGGCGCAGCAGCGCCCGGATGTCCTCGTCGGTCAGCGACTCCAGGGTGAGCAGCAGCGAGCGGGACAGCAGCGGGGAGATCACCGAGAAGTACGGGTTCTCGGTCGTCGCCGCGATCAGGGTCACCCAGCGGTTCTCCACGGCCGGCAGCAGCGAGTCCTGCTGGGCCTTGGAGAAGCGGTGGATCTCGTCCAGGAAGAGCACCGTCTCCCGGCCGGACATCCCGACCGCCCGCCGGGCGCCGTCGATCACCGCCCGGACCTCCTTGACCCCGGCGGTGATCGCGGACAGCTCCACGAAGCGGCCCTCGACCGCCTGGCTGATCACGTGCGCCAGGGTGGTCTTGCCGGTGCCGGGCGGCCCCCAGAGGATCACCGAACTGGTCGCCGCCGGGCCCCGCGAGCCCGCGACCAGCCGGCGCAGCGGCGAGCCGGGCTTCAGCAGCTGCCGCTGCCCCGCCACCTCGTCCAGGGTGCGCGGACGCATCCGTACGGCCAGGGGCGCCCGGCCGGGCTCCCTGGTCTGGCGTTCCTCGGCTGCGGCGGTGAAGAGGTCCGGTTCGTCCACACCGGAAGCCTATGCGAGGCCCCGGACAGCCCGGCGGCCCCGGACAGCCCGGCAGGGCCCGCGACGGGGCCGTCCTACTCCAGCCCGGCGGCGTGGTCCGGGACGTACTTCTGCAGGTCCCGCGGGGACCGCTGGTAGCCGCGCGAGGCCGGGCGGGGCGGCAGTTTGACCTGCGGGACCCTGATCTCCTGGTACGGCACGGTGGACAGCAGATGGGCGATCATGTTGATCCGGGCCCGGCGCTTGTCGTCGCTCTCCACCACGTGCCAGGGCGAGTCCGGGATGTCGGTGTGGAGGAACATCTCGTCCTTGGCCCGCGAGTAGTCCTCCCAGCGGGTGATCGACTCGACGTCCATCGGGGAGAGCTTCCAGCGCTTCATCGGATCCTCCAGCCGGCCTCGGAAGCGCCGCTCCTGCTCGGTGTCGCTCACCGAGAACCAGTACTTGCGCAGCAGGATGCCCGATTCGATCAGCATCCGTTCGAAGGTCGGGCACTGGCGCAGGAACTGCCAGTACTCCTCGTCGCTGCAGAAGCCCATCACCCGCTCGACGCCCGCGCGGTTGTACCAGCTGCGGTCGAACAGCACGATCTCCCCGGCGGCCGGCAGATGCTCGACGTACCGCTGGAAGTACCACTGGGTCTTCTGCCGTTCGGTCGGCGTGGGCAGCGCCGCGACCCTGGCGATGCGCGGGTTCAGGTACTCCGTCACCCGCTGGATCGCTCCGCCCTTTCCGGCGGCGTCGCGGCCCTCGAAGACCACCACCAGCCGGGCGCCCTCGACCCGCACCCACTCCTGGAGCTTCACCAGCTCCTCCTGGAGCCGCAGCAGCTCCCGCTCGTACGGCCTCCTGGCAAGTTTCCCCGGCTTCCCGGTCCGCCGCTGCTCGGCCACCCTCGGGTCCTCCGTTCGGTCGAATGCTGATGAGCATTCACCGTAGGCGCCGGCGGCCGGATCCGCAGGTCGGCGAGGCCGTGGCGACCGGGCCGGTCTCGTGGACCGGCCCCGGGAGAGGCGCCCGAGGGAGCGGCGCTCGGGGCGGGGCAAGAGCCTGGAGGCAGGCTCTATACGGCGACGAAGGGCTCGGGGTAGCGGCAGAGCCCGCGCGGGGCCCCGTCGTACGCCGCCAGCGGCAGCGCCTGGAAGTACGCCTCCGGCACCTCGAACGGGCCGGTGACCTCGTGCCGCCCGGCCGGCGCAAAGCCGAACCGCCCGTAGTACTCCGGATCGCCGAGGACGACCACGAGCTTCTCGCCCGCCTCCTCGGCCGCCGCCAGCACGGCCCGGACGACCAGCTCGCCGACGCCCCGGCGCTGCCACTCGGGCGCCACCGCGACCGGCGCGAGCGCCAGTGCCTTGCCGTCGCCGACCCGCAGCCGGGTCAGCAGCGCGTGGCCGATCACCAGCCCGGCACCGTCGACCGCCACCACGGACAGCCCGGGCAGCCAGGCGGGATCGCGGCGCAACGCGTCCACCAGGTCCGCCTCGTCCGGCCCCGGGAACGCGGCCATGTGGACGCGTCTGGTCGCCGGGACGTCGTCCGGACACTCGACTCTCGTTGTGACCTGCATTGAGTCAACCCTCCCTGTGTCACACACCGTTGTGGACCGGCCCCGGACGACGGGCGAGCCGTCCGGGGCCGTTGCAGGTTAGCGGATGACGCGACGTCAGGACTTGGGCTGAGCCTCGCCCTTGGCGTCCTCGCGGACCTTCGGCTGGGCGTCCACGCCGGCCTCGCGACGCTGCGCCGGGGTGATCGGGGTCGGGGCGCCGGTCAGCGGGTCGCCGCCGGTGGACGTCTTCGGGAAGGCGATGACGTCCCGGATGGTGTCGTACCCGCCCAGCAGCGTGACGATGCGGTCCAGGCCGAAGGCGACGCCACCGTGCGGCGGCGGGCCGTAGTTGAAGGCGTCCAGCAGGAAGCCGAACTGCGAGGCCGCCTCCTCCTCGGAGAGGCCGATCGCGTCGAACGCCCGCTTCTGCACGTCGCGCTGGTGAATACGGATCGAACCGCCGCCCAGCTCCGAGCCGTTGAGGACCAGGTCGTAGGCGTTGGAGAGCGCCGAGCCCGGGTCGGTGTCGAAGGTGGCCAGCGACTCCGCGGTCGGGGCGGTGAACGGGTGGTGCACCGCGTGCCAGCCCTGGAACTGGCCCTTGTCGTCCTCGATCGGCTCGAACATCGGGAAGTCGACGACCCAGAGGAAGGCCCACTGGGACTCGTCGATCAGCTCGCAGCGGCGGCCGATCTCCAGACGGGCCGCGCCGAGCAGCTCCTGCGAGGCGCGCTCCTTGCCGGCCGCGAAGAAGATCGCGTCGCCGTTCTTGGCGCCCGCGGCGGCGGCGAGGCCGGCCAGGTGCTCCTCGGAGAGGTTCTTGGCGACCGGGCCGCGCAGCTCGCCGGTCTCGGCGTCGATGAGGACGTAGGCGAGGCCGCGGGCACCGCGCGCCTTGGCCCAGTCCTGCCAGGCGTCCAGCTGCTTGCGCGGCTGCGAGGCACCGCCGGGCATGACCACGGCGCCGACGTACGGGGCCTGGAAGACGCGGAAGTCGGTGCCCTTGAAGTACGCGGTCAGGTCGGTGAGCTCCTGGCCGAAGCGGACGTCCGGCTTGTCCGAGCCGTAGCGGCCCATGGCGTCCGCGTAGGTCATCCGCGGCAGCGGGTTGGGGATCTCGTAGCCGTGGACCTCGCGCCAGACGGAGCCGATGATCTTCTCGCCGAGGGCCAGGATGTCCTCCTGGTCGACGAACGAGGCCTCGATGTCCAGCTGGGTGAACTCCGGCTGCCGGTCGGCGCGGAAGTCCTCGTCGCGAAAGCAGCGGGCGATCTGGTAGTAGCGCTCCATGCCGGCCACCATCAGCAGCTGCTTGAACAGCTGGGGCGACTGCGGCAGGGCGTACCAGTGGCCGGGCTGGAGGCGGACCGGGACCAGGAAGTCGCGGGCACCCTCGGGGGTGGAGCGGGTGAGGTACGGCGTCTCGATGTCGAGGTAGTCGTTCTCCTCCATCACCCGGCGGATGATGTTGTTGACCTTGGAGCGCAGGCGCAGGCCCTTGGCCGGGCCCTCGCGGCGCAGGTCCAGGTAGCGGTAGCGCAGCCGGACCTCCTCGTTGACCGTGCCCGGCTCGTACTCGGCGACCGGGAAGGGCAGCGGGGCGGCCTCGGAGAGCACCTCGATCGCGCTGACGACGACCTCGACCGCACCGGTCGGGATGTCCGGGTTCTCATTGCCCTCGGGGCGGACCCGGACGTCGCCGACGACCTTGACGCAGTACTCGGCGCGCAGGCCGTGCACCGAGTCGAGGTCGCGGACCACGATCTGCACGGTGCCGGAGGCGTCGCGCAGATCGATGAAGGCGACGCCGCCGTGGTCGCGGCGGCGGGCGACCCAGCCGGCCAGGGTGACGGTGGTGCCTGCGTGCTCCGGGCGGAGCGTGCCCGCGTCGTGCGTGCGGATCACAGCTGCTTCTCCTTCAGGGTGGTGACGAGTGCGTCGAGGGCGACGGGGGCCTGTTCGCCGGTGCTCAGATCCTTGAGCTGGACGACGCCCTCGGCGAGGTCCCGGTCCCCGGCGATCAGGGCGAAGCGGGCGCCGGACCGGTCGGCGGACTTCATGGCGTTCTTGATGCTCTTGACGCCGAAGGCGAGGTCGGTGGCGACGCCGGCCCGGCGCAGCTCGACCACCTTGGCGAACAGGATGTTCTTGGCCTCCTCGCCGAGCGCGACGGCGTAGACGGAGGTGGCGGCCGGCAGGTCGAGGTCCACGCCCTCGGCCTCCAGGGCCAGGAAGGTGCGGTCCACGCCGAGGGCCCAGCCGACGGACGGCAGCGCGGGGCCGCCGATCATCTCGGACAGGCCGTCGTAGCGGCCGCCGCCGCCGATGGCGGACTGGGCGCCGAGGCCGTTGTGCACGAACTCGAAGGTGGTGCGGGTGTAGTAGTCCAGGCCGCGGACCAGCTTCGGGTCGTCGACGAAGGCGACGCCGTTGGCGGTGAGCAGCTCACGGACCTTCTCGTCGTACGCCTTGCACTCCTCGCACAGGTAGTCGCGGAGCATCGGGGCGTCGGTGAGCTGGGCCTGCACCGACTCGCGCTTGTCGTCGAGGACGCGCAGCGGGTTGATCTCGGCGCGGCGGCGGGTCTCCTCGTCCAGGTCCAGGCCCGAGAGGAACTCGATCAGGGCGGCACGGTAGACCGGGCGGCACTGCTTGTCGCCGAGGCTGTTGAGCAGCAGCGAGTAGTTGCCCAGGCCCAGCGAGCGGAAGGCGTCGTCGGCCAGGATGATCAGCTCGGCGTCCAGCGCCGGGTCCTCGGCGCCGATCGCCTCGGCACCGACCTGGGAGAACTGGCGGTAGCGGCCCTTCTGGGCGCGCTCGTAGCGGTAGTACGAGCCGGAGTACCAGAGCTTGACCGGCAGGTTGCCCTGCTTGTGCAGGTTGGCCTGGAGGGCGGCGCGCAGCACCGAGGCGGTGCCCTCCGGGCGCAGCGACAGCTCGTCGCCGCCCTTGGTGGTGAGGGTGTACATCTCCTTGGAGACGATGTCGGTGGACTCGCCGACACCGCGGGAGAACAGCTTCACGTCCTCGAAGACCGGGGTCTCGACGTAGCCGTAGCCGGCCCGGCGGGCGGGCGCGGCGATGCGCTCGCGGATCGCCAGGAACGTCGCGGAGCTGGGGGGCAGCAGGTCGTAGGTGCCCTTGGGGGCGGTGAAGGTGCTCAACTTCTCTTCCGTCACATTCCTCGTCGCGGGAAAGCCGGGGCGCCGGCCGCCCCCGCTGCCTGTCGGAGGTAGGGGTTGGTGGCGCGCTCGCGGCCGATGGTGGTCTGACCGCCGTGGCCGGAGAGGACCACGGTGGAATCGTCGAGGGGCAGGCACACCCGGGCCAGCGAGTTCATGATCGCCGCGCTGTCCCCGCCCGGGAGGTCGGTACGCCCGATGGAGCCGGCGAACAGCAGGTCGCCCGAGAACAGCACCGGGGGGAGGTCCTCGGCACCGGGCGTCCGGAAGGTCACCGACCCCCCGGTATGGCCCGGGGCGTGGTCCACGGTGAGCTTCAGGCCGGCCAGCTCCAGCACGCTGCCGTCGGTGAGCTCGCGCACGTCGTCGGGCTCGCCGACGGTGAGCTCGCCCATCAGCTGGGTGCCCAGGGAGCGGCCGAGCGCCTTCTCCGGGTCGGACATCATGTACCGGTCCTCGGGGTGGATCCAGGCCGGGACGCCGCGGGCGCCGCAGACCGGGACCACCGAGGCCACGTGGTCGATGTGGCCGTGGGTGAGCAGCACGGCGACGGGCTTCAGCCGGTGCTCGCGGACCATGTCCTCGACGCCGCGGGCCGCCTGGTGGCCGGGATCGACGATGACGCACTCCTCGCCCGCCGCCGGAGCGACCAGGTAGCAGTTGGTGCCCCAGGCTCCAGCGGGGAATCCGGCGATGAACACGCGCGTCCTTCGGGTGTGCGGCGGTCGGCTGCGGCGGCTACCAGTGGTGATCGCTGCCAGTGGTGATGTAGGTGCAGCCTACCGGCGCCGCGGGTCCGGTTGCGAACCAGATAGCGGTGACGGGGCGCCGCGGCCCGGCAGGTTCACCGGGTTCTTACAGGCCCGGTCCCTACACTTGGCCGCCGAGGGATGCGATGATCCGCTCCGGAATCCATCCACTTTTCCCGCACATCCGTAGGAGACACGGCCGGTGGTCAGCAGCGAACAACGGCGGCGGCAGCTCGCCCGAGACAAGTACGAGCGCCAGTTGGAGCGCCGGGTCGCGGCCGCGGCCGCACGCAGGCGGCGCAACACGATCCTGGGCGCCTCGCTCGCCGTCGTGGTGCTGGCCGGCGGTGGCACCCTGATCGCCACCGGCGCGTTCAGCTCCGACGACAAGGGCGACAAGAAGGCCTCGGCGAACAGCGCCCAGGCGGCGCCGACCAGCACCGACGAGCCGACCACCCCGACCCGCAAGCCGGTCGAGGGCTGCGCCGCCCCGGCGCCGGGCGCGCCCAACGGCAAGCAGTGGCAGGCCGAGCCGCCCATGACGATCGACCCGAGCGGCTCGTACGCCATGACGCTGGACAGCAACTGCGGCAAGGTGACGATCGCGCTGGAGGCCGCCAAGGCCCCGCACACCGTGAACTCCTTCGCCTTCCTGGCCGGCGAGCAGTACTTCGACCACACCAAGTGCCACCGGCTCACCACCGACGGCATCTTCGTGCTCCAGTGCGGCGACCCGACCGCCAGCGCGACCGTCCCGGGCGGCACCGGCGGCCCCGGCTACAAGTTCGCGGACGAGAACCTGACCGGCGCGACCTACCCGGCCGGCACCGTGGCGATGGCCAACTCCGGCCCGGGCACCAACGGCAGCCAGTTCTTCCTGGTCTACAAGGACACCAAGCTGCCGCCGAACTACACCCCCTTCGGCAAGATCACCGGGGGCCTGGACGTGGTGCAGAAGATCGCCGCCGCGGGCACCCTGGAGGGCTCGCCGGACGGCCACCCGATGGCCGACGTCACCTTCAACTCCGTTACGGTGGCGAAGGGTTGACCTACTCCGGGGCCCTGCGGGGGCGGCCTGGGCGCCGTCCCCGCAGCGCCCCGGACCGAAATCGCCCGGCCCGGATGCGGACAGCACCGGTCCCGGTCGCCTATGTTGGCGTTGTATAGGGTGCCCGCACCCGCCTGGCCGTCACCCTCGGCAGCAAGGCACGGCGGACGGGGACGGCGGACTCTTTCGGTCCGTCGCACATCAACTGTGGACGACGGACGCGCGCCGCCCCGGCGCGGGCGCGACGTCATGTGGAGGACGCGCTATGAGCAGCGACCCGTGGGGCCGTGTGGACGAGCAGGGCACGGTCTACGTCAGGACGGCCGACGGTGAACGCGTCGTCGGTTCCTGGCAGGCCGGCTCGCCCGAGGAGGCCCTCGCCTACTTCGAGCGCAAGTACCAGGGCATCGAGGTGGAGATCGGCCTGCTGGAGAAGCGGGTGCGCACCACCGACCTGACCGCCAAGGACGCCCAGACCGCGCTGGAGCACCTGCGCGCCCAGGTGGTCGAGGGACACGCGGTCGGCGACCTGGAGGGCCTGGCCAAGCGGCTGGACACGCTCGCCGGCGAGATCGAGAGCCGGCGCGAGGAGCGCAAGGCCGCGCGCGCCAAGGCCCAGGACGAGGCCCGTACGGCCAAGGAGGCCCTGGTCACCGAGGCCGAGCAGCTCGCCGAGTCGACCCAGTGGCGGGAGGCCGGGGACCGGCTGCGCGCCCTGGTGGACATCTGGAAGGGCCTGCCGCGGCTGGACCGCAAGAGCGACGACGAGCTGTGGCACCGCTTCTCGCACGCCCGCTCGGTCTTCTCCAAGCACCGCAAGGCGCACTTCGCCACCCTGGACGCCGAGCGCGAGAAGGCGCGGCAGACCAAGGAGGCGCTGGTCACCGAGGCCGAGGCGCTGTCCTCGTCCACGGAGTGGGGCAGCACCGCGGCCGCCTACCGCGACCTGATGGCGCGCTGGAAGTCCGCCGGCCGGGCCCAGCGGGACATCGAGGACGAGCTGTGGGCGCGGTTCCGCGGCGCCCAGGACGTCTTCTTCCAGGCCCGCTCCTCGGTGTTCAGCGAGCGGGACGCCGAGCAGGTGGAGAACCAGAAGCTCAAGGAGGCGCTGGCCGCCGAGGCCGAGGCGATCCTGCCGATCACCGACCTCAAGACCGCCAAGGCCGCGCTGCGCGAGGTCAACGAGCGCTGGGAGGCCATCGGCCACGTGCCCCGCGAGGTCCGTCCGAAGCTGGACGGCCGGCTGAACACGGTCGAGCGGGCCATCCGCGAGGCCGAGGACGCCGAGTGGAAGCGCTCCAACCCGGAGGCCAAGGCCCGCGCGGCCGGCATGGTGGGCCTGTTCCAGGCCAAGGCCGACAAGATCCAGGCCGACCTGGACAAGGCCCGCGCGGCCGGCAACGCGTCCAGGACCGCCAAGCTGGAGTCCGAGCTGGCCGGCGTGCAGACCCTGCTGGAGCAGGCGCACCGCAGCCAGGAGGAGTTCAGCGGCTGACCGCCCCGAACGCTGAACGCGGAAGGCCCCCGGGAGCTCCCGGGGGCCTTCCGCGTACCCGCGCGCTACTTGCGGGCGGAGGTGACGCGGTAGACGTCGTACACGCCCTCGACGCCGCGCACCGCCTTGAGCACGTGGCCCAGATGCTTCGGGTCGCCCATCTCGAAGGTGAAGCGGCTCATCGCCACCCGGTCCCGGGAGGTCTGCACCGCCGCCGACAGGATGTTGACGTGCTGGTCGGAGAGCACCCGGGTGACGTCCGAGAGCAGCCGGGAGCGGTCCAGCGCCTCGACCTGGATGGCCACCAGGAAGACCGAGGACTGGGTGGCCGCCCACTCGACGTCGATCATGCGCTCCGGCTGCTGGCTCAGCGCCTCCACGTTGACGCAGTCGGCGCGGTGCACCGAGACGCCGTTGCCGCGGGTCACGAAGCCGACGATCGGGTCGCCGGGCACCGGGGTGCAGCAGCGGGAGAGCTTGACCCAGACGTCCTCGACGCCCTTGACGATCACGCCCGGGTCGCCCTTGGCCCGGCGGCGCACCGCACGGCGGTTGTCGTGGGTCGGGGTGGCGGTCTCCGCCAGGTCCTCGGTCGCCCCCTCCTCGCCGCCGAGCGCCTGCACCAGCTTCTGCACGATGTTCGGTGCGGCGACGTGGCCCTCGCCGATCGCGGCGTAGAGCGAGGAGATGTCGGGGTAGCGCATCTCGTGGGCCAGGGTGACCAGCGAGTCGCCGGTCAGGATCCGCTGGATCGGCAGGCCCTGCTTGCGCATCGCCCGGACGATCGCCTCCTTGCCGTGCTCGATCGCCTCCTCGCGGCGCTCCTTGGAGAACCAGGCGCGGATCTTGTTGCGGGCGCGCGGGGACTTGACGAAGCCCAGCCAGTCCCGGGAGGGTCCGGCGTTCTCCGCCTTGGAGGTGAAGACCTCGACGGTGTCGCCGTTCTCCAGGGTCGACTCCAGCGGCACCAGCCGCCCGTTGACCCGGGCGCCTATCGTCCGGTAGCCGACCTCGGTGTGCACCGCGAAGGCGAAGTCGACAGGGGTGGCCCCGGCCGGCAGGGCTATCACGTCACCCTTGGGGGTGAAGACGAAGACCTCGTTGCTGGCCAGGTCGAAGCGGAGCGACTCCAGGAACTCGCCCGGGTCGGCGGTCTCCTTCTGCCAGTCCAGCAGCTGCCGCAGCCAGGCCATCTCGTTGACGGCGCCGGCCTTGTCCTCCTTGCGGACCTGGGTCGGCGTGTCGGTGCGGACCTTGGACGCCCCGGCCACCGCGCGCTGCTTGTACTTCCAGTGCGCGGCGATGCCGTACTCGGCCCGCCGGTGCATGTCGAAGGTGCGGATCTGCAGCTCGACCGGCTTGCCCCCGGGACCGATCACCGTGGTGTGCAGCGACTGGTACATGTTGAACTTGGGCATCGCGATGTAGTCCTTGAACCGCCCCGGCACCGGGTTCCACCGCGCGTGGATGGTGCCCAGCGCCGCGTAGCAGTCGCGGACGGTGTCGACCAGGACCCGGATGCCCACCAGGTCGTAGATCTCGGCGAAGTCCCGGCCCCGGACGATCATCTTCTGGTAGACCGAGTAGTAGTGCTTCGGCCGGCCGGTGACGGAGGCGGTGATCCGGGCGCCGCGCAGGTCCGCCTGGACCTGGTCGATGACGGTCGCCAGGTACTCGTCCCGCTTGGGGGCGCGCTCGGCGACCAGCCGGACGATCTCGTCGTACATCTTGGGGTAGAGGATCGCGAAGGCGAGGTCCTCCAGCTCCCACTTGATGGTGTTCATGCCCAGCCGGTGCGCCAGCGGGGCGTAGATCTCCAGCGTCTCGCGGGCCTTCTTCTCCTGCTTCTCCCGCTTGAGGTAGCGCATCGTGCGCATGTTGTGCAGGCGGTCGGCGAGCTTGATCACCAGGACCCGCGGGTCCTTGGCCATCGCCACGACCATCTTGCGGACGGTCTCGGCCTGCGCGGCCTCGCCGAACTTGACCCGGTCCAGCTTGGTGACGCCGTCCACCAGCAGGGCCACCGAGTCGCCGAAGTCCTTGCGCAGGGTCTCCAGGCCGTAGTCGGTGTCCTCGACGGTGTCGTGCAGCAGCCCGGCCATCAGGGTCGGGGCGTCCATGCCGAGCTCGGCCAGGATCGTCGCGACGGCCAGCGGGTGGGTGATGTACGGGTCGCCGCTCTTGCGCTTCTGTCCGCGGTGCCACTTCTCGGCCA
The DNA here is from genome assembly GCF_053611565.1 of Kitasatospora sp. NPDC054795. Lineage (NCBI taxonomy): Bacteria > Bacillati > Actinomycetota > Actinomycetes > Kitasatosporales > Streptomycetaceae > Kitasatospora > Kitasatospora sp. NPDC054795. The sequence goes on along the minus strand of NZ_JBSHAP010000062.1, from coordinate 25,550 downwards.
CCGCGTACGCCTTCTCGATGTCGCGCAGCAGCGCCGGGTCGGCCTTGGGGTCGTTCGCCCGGATCGAGCGGAACAGCGGCTCCAGGACGGGGTTCAGCACGCTGGAGCGCTGGCCGCCGAGGCGGGCCAGGCGGGCGCGCATACCGCCGGTGGAACCGCGGCCGGAGGGGCCGAGCGAACGCGAGGAGGTCGGCGCCGGGCGTGCCGGGGTGGCCCCCGAGGGCGTGGGACGGTCTTCGGGGGCGGCCGCTGCGGCCGTGGGCACAACCTCGTCGGGCAAGGACAACTCCTCGGGGCACCGGGGCCGGCCCCTGCCGGGGCCCGGACCTTCGGGGACAACCGGGAGGGGATGAATCTTCATGGTACCGAGCCGGGCGCCGGGGTGTTCATCCGGCCGGGCCAGGAAACGGAAGGACGGCGGTCGGATGTTCCGACCGCCGTCCTCCTGACGGATCCGTCAGACCGTGACCAGCGTCTCCAGCGGAGCGCCGCCCAGGTGCCCGGCCAGCCGCTCGCGGCCGTCCAGGAAGCCCAGCTCCATCAGCACCACGACGCCCGCCAGCTCGGCCCCGGCCTCCTTCACCAGGTCCAGCGAGGCGCCGATGGTGCGACCGGTGGCCAGCACGTCGTCCACCACCAGCACCCGCTCACCGGGCGCGAAGGCGTCGCACTGCACCTCCAGCGTCGCCGAGCCGTACTCCAGCTCGTACGAGCGCCGGAACACCTCGCCGGGCAGCTTGCCCTGCTTGCGGATCGGCACGAAGCCGAGCCCGGCCGCGAAGGCCGCCGGGGCCGCCAGCACGAAGCCGCGCGCCTCCAGGCCCACCACCTTGGTCGCACCGAGCTCCGCGGCCCGGTCCGCCAGCGCCCGGGTGAGGGCACCGAAGGCCTCGGCGTCGGCGAGCAGCGGCGCGATGTCCTTGAACAGCACACCCGGCTTCGGGTAGTCCGGGACGTCGCGGATCCGGCTGTTCAGCAGCTCGGCCAGTGCGGTGTCGGCGGTGGTCACGGTGGTGTCCTTCACGGTCTGGTGGGGCCCCGGGGTCGTGGTCGGGGTCAGCGCTTGGTGGACGGACGGCCCTTGGCACGGGAGGTGCCGGCCGAGCGGCCACGCTGTCCGACCATACCCGCAGGCTGCTCCTCGCCCGTCGGCTCCTCGTCCGCGGCCTCGGCCTTGGCGGCCGCGGCGGCCCGGTGCTGGAGGACCCGCTTGCGCAACGCCTTCATCTCCGGCTGCTCCTCCTTGAGCTGCGCCAGCAGCGGGGTGGCGACGCAGATCGAGGAGTAGGCACCGGCCGCGAGGCCGATGAACAGCGCGAGCGAGATGTCGTTCAGGGTGCCGGCGCCCAGGAAGCCGCCACCGATGAACAGCAGTGCGGCGACCGGAAGCAGGGCCACCACGGTGGTGTTGAGCGAGCGCACCAGGGTCTGGTTGAGGCCCGCGTTCGCGGCCTCGCTGTAGGTGAGCTTGTTCTGCTTGGTGAGCCCCTTGGTGTTCTCCTTCACGGTGTCGAAGACGACGACCGTGTCGTAGAGCGAGTACCCGAGGATGGTCAGGAAGCCGATCACCGTACCCGGGGTGACCTCGAAGCCCACCAGGGCGTACACGCCGATGGTGATCAGGAGGTCGTGGATGAGGGCGACCAGGGCGGACACCGCCATCCGCCACTCGAAGGCGATCGCCAGGTAGACCGTCACCAGGACCATGAAGACGATCAGACCGGTGAGTGCCTTCTGGGAGATCTGCTTGCCCCAGCTGGGGCCGATCACCTGGGCCTCGACGGTGTCCAGCGGCACGTCGAGCTTCTGCGAGAGCTCGGCGCGGATCTGGTCGGAGCTCTTCGACTCCTCGGTGCTGACCTGGATGCGGATCTTGCCGTTGTCGGTCGACTGCACCAGCGGGTGCGAGGAGACGACCCCGTCCGCGGTTTCCTGTGCCTGGGAGACCGTCAGGCCGGGCTTGGCCACGGTGTAGACCGAGCCGCCCTTGAACTCGATGCCCAGGTGCAGGCCCATGGCCAGGCCGATCGCCGCGACCAGCACGATCACGCCGGAGATGGAGTACCAGAGCTTGCGGCGTCCGACGAAGTCGAAGCTGACTTCACCCTGGTAGAGCCGGTGGCCCAGGTTGGAGAAGCGTGACACGGTGTCAGGCCTCCTTCACGGCGGCAGAGGAGGGGTTACGGCGACGGCTGCTGCGCAGCGGCGGGCGGGCGCCCAGCCGCTTCGGGTCCAGGCCGGACCACGGGTGGCCGTTCAGGAAGAACTTGCGGCGGGCCAGCAGCGTGATCAGCGGCTTGGTGAAGAGGAAGATCACCACGACGTCGAGCGCCGTGGTCAGACCCAGGGTGAACGCGAAGCCCTGGACCTTGCCGACCGAGACCACGTAGAGCACGGCGGCACAGAGGAAGGAGACGAAGTCCGAGACCAGGATGGTGCGCCGGGCGCGCGGCCAGGCCCGCTGGACCGCCGGGCGCAGCGGGGCGCCCTCGCGGACCTCGTCGCGGATGCGCTCGAAGTACACGATGAAGGAGTCCGCCGTGATGCCGATCGCGACGATGGCACCGCAGACCGCCGGCAGGTTCAGCGCGAAGCCGATCGCGTTGCCGAGCAGGCTCATGATCGAGTAGGTCAGGGCCGCCGAGACGAGCAGACCGGCGATCGAGACCAGGCCGAGGCCGCGGTAGTAGACCAGCGAGTAGGCGACCACCAGCAGCATGCCGATCGCGCCGGCCACCAGGCCGGCCTTGAGCTGGTCGCTGCCGAGCGCCGGGGAGACGGTGGTGATGTCGCTCTTGACGAACTCCAGCGGCAGGGCGCCGTAGCCGAGAACGTTGGACAGGTCCTGCGCCTCGGTCTGGGTGAAGCGGCCGGTGATCACGGCGCTGCCGCCGGGAATCGCGTTCTTGACCTCGGGGTGCGAGACGACCTGGTTGTCCAGCACGATCGCGAACTGGTTGTTCGGCGGGGCCTGGGTGGCGAGCTGGCCGGTGATCTTGGTGAAGTCGTCGGTGCCGGTGCCGTTGAACTGCAGCTGGACCTGCCAGCCCGCACCCGACTGGGTGTCGAGGCTCGGCTGGGCCTTGGAGACGTCCGAGCCCTTCACGGCGACGGGGCCGAGGGCGAGCTTCTCGTAGTAGCCGTTCTCGGGCTTCTGCGAGCAGGCCACGACGGCCTTGTCATCGGCGCCGGTCTGGGCGGTGCGGACCTCGGGCTTGGAGCAGTCCAGCGCGGCGAACGCGGCGGTCAGCTCCGGCGGCACGGTGCCCTGGGTCATCGCGGCGGTGAGGTCGGCGGCGCTCGGCGGGGTGGCCGCGGCACTCGGGGCGCCGGTGGCGGCGGCGGAGGGCGCGGTGCTCGCGCCGGTGGCGGCGGCGGTCGGGCTGGCGCCCTCGGCGGCCAGGGCCTCGCTCGCGGGGCGGCCCTGCTTGGTGGCGCTCGCGGAGGGGCTGCCGGTCGCGGTGGCGGACGGGGTCGCCCCCGGGGTGCCGGTGGCGCCCGCGGAGGGGGTGCCGGTCGGCATCGGAGCGGTGACGCCGCTGGGCGCCACGGCCAGGACCGGACGGAAGAACAGCTTGGCGGTGGTGCCCACCTGGTCCGCCGCGTTCTGCTGGTTGCCGCCCTTGGGGATGTTCACGATGATCGTGTTGTCGCCCTGGGTCTGGACCTCCGCCTCGGAGACACCCATGCCGTTGACGCGGCGCTCGATGATCCCGGTGGCGATGTCCATGTTGGACTTGCTGATCGCCTTGGGATCGGTCGACTTCGCGGTCAGCGTGATGCTGGTGCCACCGGCGAGATCGATCCCGAGCCTGGGCTTGGTGGTGCCCGTCCCGAACATGAGGGCGACCAGTCCGACGGTGACGACCAGGATGAGGGCCAGCGCCCGCCCTGGGTAGCCGTCGCGCGGGCGCGACTTGGGTGTTGCCACCTTGCTCGTTTCTCCCTGTCCATGCCACTTCCCCGACCGGACCCCCGTCCGGCTCGTGGCGGGACAGGGGTCCGGCGGTTCTGCGGCCCTGAGGTCCTGTGGGCTCGCGGCACTGTGCCGCGCGGCCGGGCGGGTTGCCCGTCCGTACTACTTGCTCGCGGGAGCCCCGCCCTCGACGTCACCCTTCTCGGCACTGTCCTTGCTGAGCGACAGCGGCTTGTCCTCGACCGGCTCGGCGTCGGCGGCCTCCGGCTCGGGCAGCTCGTCATCGGCGGGGCGGCCGTTGATGATCGCGTCGTACTCCTGGGGGTCCAGGACCGCCGCGACCGCGCTCTTGGTGAAGTGGGTGACCACGCCGGGCGCGATCTCCAGCTCGACGGTCTCGTCGTTGACCGCCTTCACCTGGGCGTAAAGACCGCCGATGGTGCGCACACCGGCCCCCGGCTCCAGCGCGGTCTGCATCTGCTGCATCTGCGACTGGCGCTTCTTCTGCGACCGGAACATGAGCACGATCGCGATGATCGGGAGGAGAAGGATGATGAGGTTCACTGCAGCCAGGGTCCTTTACGGGCCGCCGGCCGGCGGCCTGTGTGGTATTGGTCGGCCCGTCAGGTGAGAGGGGCGGTCCGGCGGAGTCTAGGCGACCCCGAATCGATCGGACAACGCCAAGCATCGCATCCTGCCACCGAAAGTGGCGAGCCTCCGCCTGCACAGTTTCCCCGGACCTCACTCCCGGCTCCTCCGTGTGCCACCACGGAAGCACCGGATGGGAACCGACCGGACCGACTCACCCGTTCAGCCGATGGCGGTCAACTTTCATCGGCGGGGAACAGCTCCGGTTGCGCCGGAACACGTCCGCGAACGGTCTGGACCGGTGGGGTCAGACCGAGGTGCTGCCAGGCCGCGGCGGTGGCGATCCGGCCGCGCGGGGTACGGGCGAGCAGGCCCTCGCGGACCAGGAACGGCTCGGCGACCTCCTCGACCGTCTCGGACTCCTCCCCCACGGCGACCGCCAGTGTCGACAAGCCGACCGGACCGCCGCCGAACAGCCTCAGCAGCGCGTCCAGCACCGCGCGGTCCAGCCGGTCCAGGCCGCGGGCGTCCACCTCGTAGACGTCCAGCGCCTGGGCGGCGATCTCGACGGTGACCTGCCCGTCGTGCCGGACCTGCGCGTAGTCGCGGACCCGGCGCAGCAGCCGGTTGGCGATGCGCGGCGTGCCGCGCGAGCGCCCGGCGATCTCGGCCGCGCCGGCCGGGTCTATCTCCACGTCCAGCAGCGCGGCCGAGCGGTGCACCACCCGCTGGAGCTCGGCCGGGGCGTAGAACTCCATGTGCCCGGTGAAGCCGAAGCGGTCGCGCAGCGGCGGCGGCAGCAGGCCGGCCCGGGTGGTGGCGCCGACCAGGGTGAACGGCGGCAGCTCCAGCGGGATGGCGGTGGCGCCCGGGCCCTTGCCGACGATCACGTCGACCCGGAAGTCCTCCATCGCCATGTAGAGCATCTCCTCGGCCGGCCGGGACATCCGGTGGATCTCGTCGAGGAAGAGCACCTCGCCCTCGGTGAGCGAGGAGAGGATCGCCGCGAGGTCCCCGGCGTGCTGGATGGCCGGGCCGGAGGTGATCCGGATCGGCGCGCCCAGCTCAGCGGCGATGATCATGGACAGGGTGGTCTTGCCGAGCCCGGGCGGCCCGCTCAGCAGCACGTGGTCGGGCGCGCTGCCGCGCTTGCGGGCGGCCTGGAGCACCAGCGACAGCTGCTCGCGCACCCGCTCCTGGCCGATGAACTCGTCCAGCAGCTTGGGGCGCAGCGCCGCCTCCACCGCCTGGTCCTCACCGTCGGCGGCGGCCGTGACCAGCCGGTCGGCGGGTTCCGGGTCGTACATCGTCGCGGGCTCCAGAGTCTCCAGTATCGACAAATGGACAGATCGTCAGGTGGTCAGCGGGCCCGGTTGAGGCCGCGCAGGGCGAGCCGGAGCAGGGCGCCGACGTCCGGCGTCGCCTGCGCCTCGGCCTCCGGGGTGACGGCCGCGACCGCCTCGTCCGCCTCGCGCGGGGCGTACCCGAGGCCGGTCAGCGCGGAGTGCAGCTGATCGCTCCACGGCGCCGGGCCGGTGGCGATCGGCTTCTGCGCCGGGACGGCGCCGTGCGGGGCGCCGAGCTTGTCCTTGTACTCCAGCAGCAGCTTGGCCGCCTTGGCCTTGCCGATGCCCGGCACCGCGACCAGCGCCTTCTCGTCGCCGCCCGCGACCGCGGCGCGCAGCGCGTCGGGGCTGTGCACCCCGAGGATCGCCTGCGCGAGCTTGGGGCCGACGCCGGGCGCGGCCTGGAGGATCTCGAACACGCCGCGCTCGTCGTCGTCCGCGAAGCCGAACAGGGTCAGCGAGTCCTCCCGGACCACCAGCGAGGTGGCCAGCCGGGCCGGCTCGCCCAGCCGCAGCCCGGCCAGCGTGTTCGGGGTGCACTGCACGGCCATGCCCACCCCGCCGACCTCGACCACCGCGGTCCCGGAGGAGATGGCCGCCACGGGCCCTTGCACGAAGGCGATCATCGGACGGTGCCTTTCGGAGGAGTGGAGCGGGGGGTGGCCCGGGCGGCCCGGACGGCGGCCTCCAGCCGGTTGGTCGCCCCGCCGCGCCAGATGTGGCAGATGGCCAGCGCCAGCGCGTCGGCGGCGTCGGCCGGCTTGGGCGGCGCGTCCAGCCGCAGCAGGCGCTGCACCATGGCCGTGACCTGCGCCTTGTCGGCCCGGCCGGAGCCGGTGACGGCGGCCTTGACCTCGCTGGGGGTGTGCAGGGTGACGGGGATGCCGCGCCGGGTCGCGCAGAGCATCGCGACGGCACTGGCCTGGGCGGTGCCCATCACGGTGCGGACGTTGTGCTGGGCGAAGACCCGCTCGACGGCGACCAGGTCGGGCCGGTGCTCGTCCAGCCAGGCCTCGATGCCCTGCTCGACCCGGAGCAGCCGCTCCCCGATCTCGGCCTCGGCGGGGGTGCGCACCACGCCGACCCCGGCCATCCGCAGCGGCCGGCCCGGCGCACCCTCGACCACGCCGACCCCGCACCTGGTCAGCCCCGGGTCCACGCCCAGTACCCGCACCACTCGCCCGTCTCCCTGTCACTCGCCACGAAGGACCTCCGCAGGCTACCGCCCGGGTCCGACAACCCGACCGACGACACCGGCCCGGTGGTCCAGGGACCACCGGGCCGGGCAGTGAGAACGGTCACTCACCGACGATCACTGGGCAGTGATCACTCGGCGTCGAGCTGCGCGCCGACCTCGTCGGAGATGTCGAAGTTGGCGAAGACGTTCTGCACGTCGTCGCTGTCCTCCAGGGCGTCGATCAGCTTGAGGATCTTGCGGGCGCCGTCGACGTCCAGCTCGACCTGCATGCTGGGGAGGAAGTTGGCCTCGGCCGAGTCGTAGTCGACGCCGGCGTCGACCAGCGCGGTGCGCACGGCGACCATCTTCGAGGCCTCGGAGACGATCTCGAACGAGTCGCCGAGGTCGTTGATCTCCTCCGGCTCCTGGTCGAGGACGACCTCGAACAGCTTGTCCTCGTCCACGCCGTCGGCCTTGGGGACGATGACGACACCCTTGCGGGTGAACAGGTACGACACCGAGCCCGGGTCGGCCATCGAGCCGCCGTTGCGGGTCATCGCGACGCGCACGTCGGAGGCCGCGCGGTTGCGGTTGTCGGTGAGGCACTCGATCAGGACCGCGACGCCGTTCGGGCCGTAGCCCTCGTACATGATGGTCTGGTAGTCGGCGCCGCCGGCCTCCAGACCGCCGCCGCGCTTGACGGCGCGGTTGATGTTGTCGATCGGGACCGAGCTCTTCTTGGCCTTCTGGATGGCGTCGTAGAGGGTCGGGTTGCCCGCCGGGTCGGGACCGCCCGTGCGCGCCGCCACCTCGATGTTCTTGATCATCTTGGCGAAGAGCTTGCCGCGCTTGGCGTCGATCACGGCCTTCTTGTGCTTGGTGGTAGCCCACTTAGAGTGGCCGGACATCGCCAGCTCCTTTACGTCGCCAAAGGGAAATGAACAGATGAGATCTTACCGGTGTCGTCACCGGTGAAGCGCACACGGTCAGCGCGTTGTCGACGCCGTCAGCGCGCGTCCCCGGCGAGGTGCTCCTCGACCATCCGCACGAAGTACGCGTGCACCCGGTGGTCGCCGGTCAGTTCCGGGTGGAAGGAGGTGGCGAGCAGGTTGCCCTGGCGCACCGCCACGATCCGGCTCTCCGGGCCGTCCGCGGCGGGCAGCTCGGCCAGCACCTCGACGCCCGCGCCGACCGACTCGACCCAGGGGGCGCGGATGAAGACGCCGTGCACCGGCGCGTCGGCCAGGCCCGTGAAGTCGATCCCGGACTCGAAGGACTCGTTCTGGCGCCCGAAGGCGTTGCGGCGCACCGTCATGTCGATGCCGCCGACGGTCTCCTGGTCCTCGCGGCCGTCCAGGATCTTGTCCGCCAGCATGATCATGCCCGCGCAGGTGCCGTAGACCGGCATCCCGGCGGCGACCCGCTCGCGCAGCGGGTCCATCACGCCGAACAGCAGCGCCAGCTTGGACATGGTGGTGGACTCCCCGCCGGGGATCACCAGCGCGTCGACCTCGGCCAGCTCCTCGGCGCGGCGCACCGGACGGGCGAGCGCGTCGGCCTCGGCCAGCGCCACCAGGTGCTCGCGGACGTCGCCCTGGAGGGCGAGGACGCCGATGACAGGAGTGCTCACGGTCTTCAACCTCTATCGATCGTTACGACGGACTACGTGGCGCGGCCCGCCGCGCGCCGAGGCGCTGCGGCGGGCCGGCCCAGGACTACCGGGCGACTACCAGCCGCGCTTGGCGTAGCGCTCGGTCTCCGGCAGGGTGTCGCAGTTGATGCCGACCATGGCCTCGCCCAGGTTGCGGGACGCGTCCGCGATGATCTTCGGGTCGTCGAAGAAGGTGGTGGCCTTCACGATGGCGGCGGCGCGCTTGGCCGGGTCGCCCGACTTGAAGATGCCGGAGCCGACGAAGACGCCCTCGGCGCCCAGCTGGCGCATCAGGGCGGCGTCGGCCGGGGTGGCGACGCCACCGGCGGAGAACAGCACGACCGGCAGCTTGCCGAGCTCGGCGACCTCCTTGACCAGCTCGTACGGGGCGCGCAGCTCCTTGGCGGCGGCGTACAGCTCGTTGTTGTCCAGGGCGCGCAGCTGGCCGATCTCGTTCTTGATCTGGCGCAGGTGGCGGACGGCCTCGACGACGTTGCCGGTGCCGGCCTCGCCCTTCGAGCGGATCATGGCCGCGCCCTCGGCGATGCGGCGCAGGGCCTCGCCCAGGTTGGTGGCACCGCAGACGAAGGGGGTGGTGAAGGCGAACTTGTCCGAGTGGTTGACCTCGTCGGCCGGGGTCAGCACCTCGGACTCGTCGATGTAGTCGACGCCCAGCGACTGGAGCACCTGGGCCTCGACGAAGTGGCCGATGCGGGACTTGGCCATCACCGGGATGGAGACCGCGGCGATGATCTCCTCGATCATGTTCGGGTCGGACATGCGGGCCACGCCGCCGTCCTTGCGGATGTCCGCGGGGACCCGCTCCAGGGCCATGACGGCGACCGCGCCGGCGTCCTCGGCGATCTTGGCCTGCTCGGCGTTGACCACATCCATGATCACACCGCCCTTGAGCTGCTCGGCCATGCCGCGCTTGACCCGGGCGGTGCCGATCTGCGGCTGGTCTGCGGTGGTGGGGGTGGTGGACACGTGAGACCTCACTCGAAGATGAATCAGTGCTATCGCCCTATGGTAGGCAGAACGGGTGACCCAACCATGCGCCACCAAGTCCAGCCAGGACGACGGGACACGACAAACGGGCCGTATCCGGGGGACACCTTAAGCAGGTGCCCCTTCGGGTGTGAGAGCGGGCGGCGGGGCATCGTCCATTTCGAACGCCAGCGGGAAGGGCGCCTTGCCCGCCAGCCGGAAGTACCGCACCAGCCGGTGCTCGCGCACCGCCCGGGCCGCCCGCACCGCGTCGTTGTGGAACCGGCGGGCCATCGGCACCCGCCGCACCGCGGCCGTCAGATCACGAACCGCGTCCTCGCCACCCGGCTCGGCCGCCAGCGCCGCCATCTGCTCCGGCTCCTCGAACACCGCCCGCAGCGCCAGGCTCAGCTGGCTCTCCGCCACCTCGCGCTGCTCGTCATCGGCCTGCCGGGCCGCGTGCGCCGCGTCCAGCAGCAGCAGCGAGGCCGCCGGATCCAGCAACGAGGACGTCGCCAGCTCCAACGCCACCGAGGCCCGGCGGACCAGCTGCGCGTCCAGCGCCGCCCGCGCGGCGTCGATCCGGGCATGCAGCCGGTCCAGACGGCCGGCCGTCCAACTCAGGTACATGCCGAACAGCACCACGGCCACGCCGGCCCAGATCCAGGTAGTCACGGGCCGCTACGTTACCGGGTGTCACCGGTTCAGCCCTGGGCGGTCGCGTTCCGGTAGCTCTCCCGGTCGATGTCCGCGATGTTCACCGCCGTGAACAGCCGGGTACCCGGCCGCGGCCGGACGTACTGCGCCAGCAGCGCCAGCACGCCCTCGCTCAGCGCCGCCTTCGCCTCCGGCGAACGGCCCGGAAAGATCTGGAACTCCACGAACACCTGGGCGTCGGCGGCCGCCCCGCTGGTACCGACCACCAGCACCTCGCTCTGGCGGAACACCGTCTTGCAGGACTCCGGCTTCGCGTCGATCGTCGCCTCCGCCAGCCGGTTGATGGCCAGGCCGAGGCCCCGGCGGTCGAAGGTTCCGGCCAGGCCGGCCGAGTAGTCGACGGAGATCTGCGGCATCGTTGCCCCCGTGGATCGCAGTGGTACGGACGCCCGACCCTAACGCCACCGGCACCCCGGCCCGCCGCCCGGGACCGGTCCCGGGCCGGCCCGAACCGCCGCGGCGGATCAGTCCCGGGCCGGCCCGAACCGGCGCCGCCCGCCGCGCACGTCCTCCTCGACCACCGCCGCCTGGCCGGCCGTCACCGTCTCGTACACCGCCAGGATGTCCGCGCCCACCGTCGACCAGTCGAACCGCCGCACATGCCGCGAGGCCGCCTCCCGCAGCTCCTCCAGCCGCGCCGGATCACCCAGCAGCCGCAGCGCCGTACGGGCCAGCGCGTCCGCGTCCTCCACCGGGAACAGCTCGCCCGCGTCCCCGCCGTCCAGCACCTGCTTGAACGCGTCCAGATCGCTCGCCAGCACCGGCGCGCCCGCCGACATCGCCTCGACCAGGATGATCCCGAAGCTCTCGCCCCCGGTGTTCGGCGCCACGTACAGGTCCACGCTGCGCAGCAGCCGGGCCTTGTCCCGGTCGCTCACCATGCCGAGGAACTCCACCTGCCGGCGCACCTCGGGCGCCAGGCCCGCGACGGCCTCCTCCTCGTCGCCCTTGCCCGCCACCAGCAGCCGCACCCCCGGCCGCTCCGCCAGGATCCCCGGCAGCGCCGCCAGCAGCGTCGGCAGGCCCTTGCGCGGCTCGTTGATCCGGCCGATGAAGCCGATCGTGCCCGGCTCCCCCTTCGCCGCGCCGCCGGTCCACCGCTCGTCCGGCTCGGCCGCCGCGAAGAACCCCACGTCCACGCCGTTCGGGATCACCACCGCGTCCCCGCCCAGGTGCTCCACCAGGGTGCGCCGGGCGTACTCCGACACCGCGATCCGGGCCCGCATCTTCTCCAGCCCCGGCTGGAGGATCGGCGAGGCCGCGATCATCACCCGCGAACGCGGGTTGGAGGTGTGGAAGGTCCCCACCATCGGCCCGGTCGCCGACCAGGCGGCCAGCATCGACAGGCTCGGCGCGGCCGGCTCGTGCACGTGCAGGATGTCGAAGCGCCCGTCGTGCAGCCAGCGCCGCACCCGGGCCGCCGACAGGATCCCGAAACTCAGCCGCGCCACCGACCCGTTGTACGGCACCGCCACCGACCGCCCGGCCGGGACCACGTACGGCGGCAGCGCCTCGTCGTCCTCGGCCGGCGCCAGCACCGACACCTGGTGCCCCACACCGATCAGGTGCTCGGCCAGGTCCCGGATGTGGAACTGCACCCCACCGGGGACGTCCCAGTCGTACGGGCAGACGATGCCGATCTTCACGGGTTCCTCAAGCTCCTTCGGACAGTGGTGCGGGCGGGCAGGACGGAACGGCTCAGGACCCGGAGGCCTCGGCCGCGGGCTCCGGGACCGCCTCCGCGCGCTCCGCGGGCGCCGCCTTCACCGTCTTACGGACCGGCAGGTCGGCCAGCCAGAACTTCTGCAGCATGTGCCAGTCCTGCGGGTGCTCGCGGATGCTCCGCTCCCACACCTGCGCCATCGCCTGGGTCATCACCCGGGTGCGCTCCTTGCGGTCGCCCTCCTCGGGCACCGGCACCTCGGGATGGATCCGCGCCCGCAGCACCGGGCCGTCGTACCAGAGCGTCACCGGCAGCAGCGCCGCCCCGGTGCGCTGGCACAGCGCCGCCGGACCGGCCGGCATCCGGGTCGGCTCACCGAAGAACGACACCCCGATGCCCGCCTCCGAGAGGTCCCGGTCCCCCACCAGGCAGACCAGCCGGCCCTCGCGCAACCGCCGCGCCAGCGTGCCGATCACGTTCACCGAACCGCCGGTCAGCGCCAGGACCTCCATGCCCAGGCCCTCCCGGAACGCCACGAACCGGTCGAACAGCCGCTCCGGCTTCAACCTCTCCGCGACGGTGGTGAACGGGTAGCCCTGCTGCGCCACCCAGGCCCCCGCGAGGTCCCAGTTGCCCATGTGCGGCAGCGCTATCATCGCGCCCCGCCCCGCCTCCAACGACTCCCGCAGATGCTCGAAGCCCTCCACCTGGACGTCCCGGGCCACCCGCTCCCGGCTCCACACCGGCAGCCGGAACGACTCCATCCAGTACCGCAGGTACGAGCGCATCCCGGCCCGGGACAACTCCCGCACCGCGGCCTCGTCCAGGCCCGGACGGACCCGGCGCAGATTCGCCTCCAGCTGGAGCACCCGCTTGCCGCGCTTGCGCCACGCGTAGTCCGCCAGCCGGTCGAACAGCCCCCGGGCCACCCGCTCCGGCAGGTGCTTCAGCAGCCCCCACCCCAGCGCGTACGCCCAGTACACCAGTCGGTCCGTCACCGCAGGACGCCCCCCATCAGCTCCCGGCCGCCGCTCGGTCGGCCTCGAACGCCTCCCGGCGCACGGTCAGCATCCGCTGGAACACCGTCACCAGGCTGCCCGCCGCCACCAGCCACAGCGCCACCGGCAGCAGCCACTCCACGTACGGCACACCGAATTTGTGCAGACCCGCGACCCCGGCCGCCACCAGGCTGGCCACCAGCCGCTCGGCCCGCTCCACCAGCCCCGACACGTCGCACGGCAGGCCCTGGCTCTCCGCCCGCGCCTTCGTGTACGACACCACCAGACCGCTCGCCAGGCAGAAGATCGCCACCGCACAGAGCAGGTTGTTGTCACCCTTGCCCGCGTACCACATCGCCAGACCGCCGAAGATCGCCGCATCGGCGACCCGGTCCAGGGTGGAGTCGAGGAACGCCCCCCACTTCGAGCTCCGGCCCAGCTGGCGGGCCATGTTCCCGTCCACCAGATCCGAGAAGATGAACAGCGTGATCGTGATGGTGCCCCAGAAGAACTCCCCGCGCGGGAAGAACACCAGCGCACCGGCCACCGAGCCGGCGGTACCGATCAGCGTCACGGCGTCCGGGCTCACGCCCAGCCGGATCAGGAACGCGGCGAACGGGGTCAGGACACGTGTGAAGAAGGCACGCGCGTATTTGTTGAGCATGGCCTTCCCAGCCGCTCCGATCTCCCAGATACCCGCCTGGCGCAGAAACGCGCGGCAGACGGCCGGGCGGATCAGCCCGTCCGGCCCACCCATCGTAGCCAGGCCGAGGACACGCTCCGGCGCACGCACCGCCGGACGCCGCCCCGCCACGCCGTGCACACGCACGATCACCGATCGGCCGTACGACACGCGCCACTTCGACACCCGACCCTAGACTGCGATGGACAAGCCTCGGCGCCACGGGAGGAGACCCCGATGCCCGACCGCAGCACGGCACGAGCCGGCCAGGCACCCGCCGTCACCGGCCCGAAGGACCTGCGCAACGTCGTCCTCATCGGCCCCAGCGGTGTGGGCAAGACCACCCTCGCCGAATCCCTCGCCCTCGCCGCCGGCGCCACCGGCCGGGCCGGCCGCGTCACCGACGGCACCACCGTCTCCGACCACGAGGACATCGAGCACCAGCAGCAGCGCTCCGTCCAGCTCTCGCTCCTCCCGCTCGAATGGAAGGGCGTCAAGATCAACCTGATCGACCCGCCCGGCCACCCCGACTTCGCCGCCGACCTGCGCGCCGCCCTGCACGCCGCCGACGCCGCCGTCTTCGTCGTCTCCGCCACCGACCCGGTCACCGCCCCCACCCGCGCCCTGTGGCGCGAATGCGCCGCCGAGGGCATCCCCCGCGCCATTGCCGTCGCCAAACTCGACCTCGCCCACACCGGCTTCGACGACATCCTCACCGCCTGCCACGACGCCTTCGGACTCGGCCCGGACACCCTGCGCCCGCTCTTCCTGCCCGTCCACCACGACGGACACCCCGACGGCAGCGTCGACCTCCTCACCGGCGACACCTACGGCGACGCCGACCCCCTGCCCGACACCGCCCCCGCCCACGACAGCCTCGTCGAAGCCATCTCCGGCCAGGACGACACCCTCATGGAGCGCTACCTCTCCGGCGACACCCTCGACACCGACTCCCTCGAAGCCGGCCTGCGCCGCGAGGTCCTCTCCTGCGCCCTCCACCCCGCCGTCCCCACCAGCGAGAACGGCCTCGGCGCCGCCGAACTCCTCGACCTCGTCGCGCACACCTTCCCCGACCCCACCGAACGCACCCGCCCCGCCCCCGAGTGCGACCCCGACGCCCCGCTCGCCGCCCAGGTCGTCCGTGTCACCGGCGACGCCTACGTCGGACGGATCAGCCTGCTGCGCCTGTACGCCGGCACCCTGCGCCCCGACACCAGGATCCACCTCGCCGGCCCCGCCCACACCGCCGACCAGAACGGCGACGAACGCGTCACCGGCCTCACCAGCCCCTTCGGCAAGGCGCAGCGCCCCGTCCCGCACGCCGTCGCCGGCGACCTCGTCTGCGCCGCCAAACTCACCACCGCCCGCGCCGGCGACACCGTCCACGACCCCGGCCACCCCGTCGCCCTCGACGGCTGGACCCTCCCCGAACCGCTCCTCCCGATCGCCGTCGAGGCCCACAGCAAGGCCGACGACGACAAGCTCTCCCAGGCCCTCGCCCGCCTCACCGCCGAGGACCCGGCGCTACGCCTGGAACAGAACCCCGACACCCACCAGCTCGTCCTCTGGTGCACCGGCGAGGCCCACGCCGATGTCGTCCTCGACCGCCTCCGCACCCGCCACGGCGTCCACGTCGACACCGTCGAACCCAAGGTCGCCCTGCGCGAGACCTTCGGCACCGCCGCCGCCGGCCATGGCCGCCTGGTCAAGCAGTCCGGCGGCCACGGCCAGTACGCCATCTGCGACCTGGAGGTCGAACCGCTCCCCGCCGGCTCCGGCTTCGAGTTCCAGGAACACGTCGTCGGCGGCTCCGTCCCCAAGCACTTCATCCCCTCCGTCGAGAAGGGCGTCCGCGCCCAGCTCGCCAAGGGGGTCACCACCGGGTACCCGCTCGTCGACGTCCGGATCACCCTCACCGACGGCAAGGCGCACTCCGTCGACTCCTCCGACGCGTCCTTCCAGAACGCCGCCGCCCTCGCCCTGCGCGACGCCGCCGAGCACGCCGTCATCCGCCTGCTCGAACCCGTCGCCGCCGTCAGCGTCCTGCTCCCCGACAACTACCTCGGCGCCGTCCTCGGCGACCTCTCCGCCCGCCGCGGCCGCGTCCTCGGCAGCGAGACCGGCGGCACCGGCCTCACCCTGCTGCGCGCCGAGGTCCCCGAGCTCGAACTCGTCCGCTACCCGATCGACCTGCGCTCGCTCACCCACGGCACCGCCGAGTTCTCCCGCGCCTACCTGCGCCACGAACCCATGCCCCCCGCCCTCGCCCAGCGCTACACCGACTGAGCGGCCCCACGGCCGGGCGGCCTCACGGCCGGACGGGCTTGCGGGCCGGCAGCTCGCACGCCGCCGTCCCCCCCGGCATCCGGTGCCGGTTGCGCGCCACCCAGCGGTAGGCCAGCCCCGCGAGCGGCCGCACCGGCGCCGCCGTCAACACAGCGCCCAGGTACGCCCACACCCCGCCGGAGCGCATCAGAAGCCGCGCAACCGCCTGCGCGCCCCCGTACACCCGGCCGCTCGGCGTCACCCAGAGCACCTCGCGCTCCGCCCGCTCCGCCGACACCTCACCCCGGCCGCCCGCGTACCCGTCCAGGCCCGCCAGATCCGCGAACTGGAACGGCACCGCCTCCCAGCCCCCCGAGGCCAGCGTCTGCCGCAGGTACCGCTCCGACCAGCGCACGCAGGACGAACAGAACGAACAGTCCCCGTCGTAGACCAGCACCGGATCCTTCACGGCCGCTCCCCTTTCCTCGCTCCCACCGTCCATCCTGCCCCACCGCCCCCATCCTCCTCGCGACGGGTATCGACCCGCCCGAAGCTGGGCATCATGCCCCTCAGGCCTCCGGTGACGGTACTTCAGACGATCATCCGCGCGGGGGTGCCACGGCACGGTAACCTGCCGCTGACAAGGGGAGGAGGGGACGCCACCGTGACCACACTCGACATGACCCCGGGTGCGCAGATACCCCGGACCGACGCCGGCCCGCAGACCGCCATCACCCAGGGACTCTCCTCGACCGCGTACCGCGACGGCGAGATCAAGGGCTTCGTCGGCGCCGTCACCGACGCCACCGAGAAGAAGGGCCGCTTCGCGCTCTTCCGCCCCAACCTCGGCGAGGCCTTCAGCAAGGCGCTGATCTCCCGTGCCCTGGGCGGCGGCCGCAAGCCCATCGTCCCGGCCTTCGGAGTCGACACCCGCCAGGTCGTCGAACACTGCCTGGCCGCCGAGGAACTGCGCAACACCCGCGACCGGCAACTCAGCACCGTCTCCATCGCCACCGGCGTGCTCTTCCTCCCCGGCACCCTGATCTGGCTCGGCGCCTTCCAGCTCCGCGCCTGGCTCAAGCGGGACAACCCGAAGAACGCGGCCGTCTACGGCGGCATCGTGCTCGCCGCGACCGCCGCCCTCGCCGTCCTGCTCGCGCTGCGCCCGCCGGCCAGCGGCTTCATCGGCGTCTACCTGCGCGTGACCATGCTCGCCCCGATCGTCGGCTGGTACCTCGCCCGCCGGATCGTCGAGCGCTCCGCCAAGGACCTGCGCTCCCGCTGGCAGGCGCTGGTCGAGGGCAGCGTGGTGGCCGCCTCCGTCGCCAAGGCCGTCCCCCGGGACGACCTCGACAAGAAGGCCGCCGACCTGCGCGACAAGCTCGGCCGCCTGGACGCCGAGCAGGAGACCAACATCCACCACTACGCCGGCCCCAAGGGCATCCTCGGTGCCGGCCGCCGCTGGGGCGAATGGCGCCTCGCCGACACCCTCCACCCCGCGGAGGGCCACGCCGACTTCCGCGCCTTCCACCCCTGGGACCTGATCCGCCGGATCTCCTCCCACCTCAAGGGCCTCGGTGTCAGCCACGTCGCCAACAGCGGCATGCCCAACGTCGCCATCAAGCAGTGGGTGGTCTTCGACATCGGCGAGGGCGCCGACGAGATCAGCCGCCCCGGCAACGCCGACATGGACGGCGACCGGATGCGCGACTTCGCCGTGCAGAGCGTCGCCGACAAGCAGACCTTCTCCGGCGGCCCCCGGCACTACCTCGCCACCCAGTTCATCACCCACGACGGCAAGCTGGTCCTCACCTTCACCGTCACCGTCACCCTGCTCGCCAACGTCCTGAACATCACCGTGTCCGGCTACGCGCTCGGCCCGGTCAAGGGCGTCTTCTTCGACAAGCCCAAGGACAAGGAGAAGTCGGTCGCCAAGACCGTGCGGTTCTGGGAGGAGCGCACCGTCAAGCTCCCCCTGATCGACAACGACGAGGTCGTCCGCCAGGCCGTCCGCGCCCCCTTCTACCGGATGCCCGGCCTGCTCGGCTGGCTCGGCGGCGGACTCGGCCTGCCCGAGCCCTTCGGGCTGCGGCACATCTGGGCCGGCCGCGCCTGGGAGAACCGCTCCATGGTCGACAACGCCCAGAACGCCGCCGTCCCGGTGCTCGCGGCGGTCCATGCCGCCACGCTGGAGTTCCTGGAGGAGCACGACCTGGACGCCGACCGCTTCTTCAAGAACCGCACCTCGATCATCAAGTCCGAGGCGCAGAGCCCCCGCCCCTACGACGTCGACACCTTCAACGCCGGCTGATCCGGCGCGGCGCATGCGGGAGGGCCCCACCGAGGATCTCGGTGGGGCCCTTCCGCGTTGTTCCTCGGATCAGCCCTGCGGCCAGGCCTCGGCCAGCATCTTCCGGGTGTCCGCCAGCAGCTGCGGCAGCACCTTGGTGTGGCCGACCACCGGCATGAAGTTGGTGTCCCCGCCCCAGCGCGGCACCACGTGCTGGTGCAGGTGCGCCGCGATCCCGGCCCCGGCCGCCGCGCCCTGGTTCATCCCGATGTTGAACCCGTGCGCCCCGGAGGCCGCCCGCAGCGCCGTCATCGCCCTCTTGGTGAAGTCCGCCAGCTCGGCCGTCTCGGCCTCGTCCAGGTCGGTGTAGTCGGCGACGTGCCGGTACGGGACCACCATCAGGTGCCCGCCGTTGTACGGGTACAGGTTCAGCACCGCGAACACGGCACTCCCCCGGGCGATGATCAGCCCGTCCTCGTCGCTCAGGGACGGGATCGAGCAGAACGGACAACCGTCGTCCGGAGCCGGGCCGGTGGGCTTGTTCTCACCCTGGATGTACGCCATCCGATGAGGCGTCCACAGGCGGCGGAAGCCGTCCGGCTCACCGACGCCCCGCTGAAGTTCCGGCTCAGTCGTCATGCTGATCAGCATATTCGCCCGACGGTGCTTGCAAAGCCGCGCGGGGCAGACTCGTCGAGAGCCTGCCCCGCGCTGTCCCCGCTCGGGCGGGGCCGAACTCACACCTGGATGCGACTCTTCACCGCGTCCACGATCTCCTGAACCGCGTCCGCCAGCGGAACGCCGTTCTTCTGCTCGCCGTTGCGGTAGCGGAACGACACCGCGCCCGCCTCGACGTCGTCGTTGCCGGCGATCAGCATGAACGGCACCTTGGTCTTCTGTGCGTTCCTGATCTTCTTCTGCATGCGGTCGTCCGAGGTGTCCACCTCGACCCGGATCCCGTGCTTCTTCAGCTCGGCCGCGACCTCCAGCAGGTACGGCACGTGCTCGTCGGTGATCGGGATGCCGGTCACGGTGACCGGGGCCAGCCACGGCGGCATGGCGCCGGCGTAGTGCTCCAGCAGCACCGCGAAGAAGCGCTCGATCGAACCGAACAGCGCCCGGTGGATCATGACCGGCCGCTGGCGCGAGCCGTCCGCCGCGGTGTACTCCAGGTCGAAGCGCTCGGGCAGGTTGAAGTCCAGCTGGATGGTGCTCATCTGCCAGGTGCGGCCGATGGCGTCCTTCGCCTGCACCGAGATCTTCGGGCCGTAGAAGGCCGCGCCGCCCGGGTCCGGGACCAGCGGCAGGCCCTGCTTCTCGGCCACGCTCGCCAGGACGGCGGTGGCCTCCTCCCAGGTCTCGTCGCTGCCGACGTACTTGACCGGGTCCTTGGTCGACAGCTCCAGGTAGAAGTCGGTCAGACCGTAGTCGCGGAGCAGGTTGAGCACGAAGGTCAGCGTGGAGTCGAGCTCCTCCGCCATCTGCTCACGGGTGCAGTAGATGTGCGCGTCGTCCTGCGTGAAGCCGCGGGCACGGGTGAGGCCGTGCACGACGCCGGACTTCTCGTAGCGGTACACCGTCCCGAACTCGAAGAGGCGCAGCGGCAGTTCACGGTACGAACGGCCGCGCGCGTCGAAGATCAGGTTGTGCATCGGGCAGTTCATCGGCTTGAGGTAGTAGTCCACGCCCTCGTCGAGCTGCATGGGCGGGTACATACCGTCCGCGTACCAGTCGAGGTGGCCGCTCTTCTCGAAGAGCTTCCCCTTGGTGGCGTGCGGGGTGTAGACGAACTCGTAGCCCTCCTCCTCGTGCCGCTTGCGCGAGTAGTCCTCCATGGCCCGGCGGATGATGCCGCCCTTGGGGTGGAAGACGGCGAGGCCGGAGCCGATCTCCTCCGGGATGGAGAAGAGGTCGAGCTCGTTGCCGAGCTTGCGGTGGTCGCGCTTCTCGGCCTCGACGAGGAAGTCGAGGTGGGCCTTGAGCTCGTCCTTGGTCGGCCAGGCGGTGCCGTAGATGCGCTGCAGCATGGGGTTCTTCTCGCTGCCGCGCCAGTAGGCGGCCGCGTTGCGCATCAGCTTGAACGCCGGGATGTTCCGGGTGCTGGGCAGGTGCGGGCCGCGGCAGAGGTCGCCCCAGCACTGCTCGCCGGTCTTGGCGTCCAGGTTGTCGTAGATGGTGAGCTCGCCGGCGCCGACCTCGACGTCGGCGCCCTCGCCGGCGGTGGCGGCGGAACCCTTGAGACCGATCAGTTCGAGCTTGTACGGCTCGGCGGCCAGCTCCTCGCGGGCGGACTCGTCGGTGACCACGCGGCGGGAGAACTTCTGCCCGCGCTTGATGATCTCCTGCATCTTCTTCTCGATGGCCTTGAGGTCATCGGGGTGGAAGGGCTTCTCGACGTCGAAGTCGTAGTAGAAACCGTCCTTGACCGGCGGGCCGATGCCCAGCTTGGCCTCGGGGTAGAGCTGCTGCACGGCCTGGGCCATGACGTGCGCGGTGGAGTGGCGCAGGATGTCGAGGCCGTCCTTGCTGCCGATCTCGACCGGCTCGACCTCGTCGCCGTCCTGGACGGCGTAGGCGAGGTCCTTGAGCTGGCCGCCGACGCGGGCGGCGATGATCGAGCGGTCGTCGGCGAAGAGCTCGGCGGCCGTGGTGCCCGTCGTCACCACGCGCTCTTCCCGATCGGGTTCGCGGCTGATGATTACCCGGACGTCCGTCACCGGTCTCTCCTGACGTGCTGGATTTCAGAGGACGCAACACTGCGCTGCGCGTGACGATGGTACCGAGAGCGCCGCCCCCGCCGTCCACCTACGCCCCTTCCCCCGCTCGCTCCGCCTTCTCCCCGAGCGCCTTCAGCAGCCGCTCGCGGTCCCCCTCCTCCCAGCCGCGGAGTTCCAGTCCGTGCGGGCGGGTCAGCCGGCGGAAGCCGCCGTGCCGCTCCAGCCGGCCGGAGACCCGGACCGGCAGGCCCGCGAGGTGGGCCTCGGCGGCGAGCCGGTAGTCGGGGTCGGGCAGGCGGAGCTTGAGCTCGCGGACCTCGGCGCCGGTGAGCACCCGCAGTCGTACCGAGCCGGGACCGGCCGGGTCGGCGCGCTTGAGCCGGGTGACCACGCCGACCACGGTGACGTCGACGGCGGGCTCGATCCGTTCCAGCAGCTCGGCGGCCTCCGCCAGGGCGGGCAGGTCGCCGGGCGAGAAGTCGAGGTCGATCCGGCGGTCCCCGAAGCCGCCCGGGGTCCCGGCGGCGGGTGACCAGGCGACGCTGAGCCGGGCGGCCGTCGCGTCGCGCACCAGCTCCTCGACGGACCGGACGAGCTCCCGGCTGACCCCGGCCCGGACGGCGTTCCCGAAGGCCTCGGGCCCGCCGCTGACCCGGCGGTAGTCGACGGCGTCGCGCAGTGCCTCCAGAGCGCGGACCAGGGTGGTGACGGCGGCGCGGCCCTCGGGGGCGGGGGTGTGGGCGGTGAGCTCGGCGCCCTGTTCGACCAGCAGGACGCGGTCCAGGAAGTCCCCGGCGAGGGCGTCCAGCCGGGCGCCGAAGTAGCCGGCCCTGCTGCGGGCGGCCTTGGCGCCGGCGGCGAGCATCCCGCGGGCGGCCCGCCGGAGCCGCTCGGCCTCGTCCCAGGGGGTGGCCCCGGCGGGGCCGGACGGTTCGCGGTGCCAGCGCAGTTCGTCGCCGGGGACGGTGAGGGCGAGCAGGATCGAGCGGGCGGAGGGGGTGCGGGAGCGGGAGAGCGCGGTGACGGCGTCGGCGAGGAGTTCGACGGCGTCGTCGAAGCCGTCCCCGGCCGGGACGAGCAGGCTGGTGCCGGGTTCGTCGTCGGGCGGGGTCCAGCGTCCGTACCGGGCGGCCGGTCCGCCGCGGCGGACCCAGCCGTGCCGGGCGAGCAGGGTGGCCAGGACCCTCGGGTCGACGGTGGCCGGGTCGGGCAGGGGCCGGGCCGGTTCGCCCGGTGCGTGCGGCGGTGTCATGGGTCCGGTTCCTCCCTGCCGGGCCCGGGCCGTCACGGGCTGCCGCCCGCGCCGACCCGGGCCATGATGTCGCAGAGCGCGCGGTCGTCGAAGACCCTGGCGGTGGGCACCCGGACGTTGGTGCGCCGCTGCCCGGTGACCGGGTGGCCGGCCAGGTTGACCCAGTAGCAGCAGTGCCGCAGTTCCAGGGCGTCCGGGCGGGCCCGCAGCCACTGGTCGACCCGGCGCGGCAGCAGCAGCACGACCAGGATCCGCGGCACGGCGACCCGGGGCCGGGCGAGCTTGCGCAGGTGGTCGTTGTCCAGGGTGAAGCTGAAGAACGGCCCGGCCGGGTCGGGCGCGATCTGCTGGGTGGCCTTGAGCTGGATCTTGACGGTGACCTCGTCGTCCACCTCGTGCGCCCGGGAGCCGTGGCTGACGTGCCAGTCGATGCCGTTGTCCGGGAACGGCTGGGAGAGCGAGCAGCCGGCCGCGGCGGCGACCGCGTGCAGGTAGCCGACCTGCAGGGTCTCCATGCAGGCGGTGACCGCGAGGTTCCCGCGCGGTACGGCCGCCGCCGCCTCCTCGGGCTGCGGCTGGGTCAGTGCCATCGCCCCGTGCCCTCCCCCGGTTCCGGGCCCGTCCCGCTCCGGACGGGCCGGTCGATTCGAACGGGACAGTCATGGGCAGGATCCCCGGCCGGGCTTGGGCCAAACGGGTTGAAGGGGCGTCAGAACCGGGTATCAGCCGGGCGCAACGCTCGTCTGAGGGGCAGTCATGCAGAAGCACTGGTACACCGGCCCGCTCGCCTCCTTCGACACCGAGACGACCGGGGTGGACGTGGAGAACGACCGGATCGTCTCCGCCGCCCTGGTCGTCCAGCTCGCGCCGGGCGAGCCGGCCCGGACCACGACCTGGCTCGCCGATCCGGGGGTTCCGATCCCGGACGGCGCCCGCGCGGTGCACGGCATCACCGACGAGCAGGTGCGCGCCCACGGCCGCCCGGCCCGCACGGTGGTGGCGGAGGTCACCCGGGCACTGGCGGCCGAGGCGCGGGCCGGGCGTCCGGTGGTGGTGATGAACGCGCCCTACGACCTGACGCTGCTGGACCGGGAACTGCGCCGCCATCACGGGCTGACGCTGGCCGCGGGGCTGGCAACGTCCGGGCTGGTGGTGCTGGATCCCCGGGTGCTGGACAAGCACGTGGACCGCTACCGCAAGGGCCGCCGGACGCTGACCGACCTGTGCGCCCACTACGGCGTCGTCCTGGCCGGGGCGCACGACGCGGCGGCGGACGCGGCGGCGGCACTGGCGCTGACCCGGCGGATCGGCTCCCGCTACCCGGCGGCGCTCGGCGGGCTGTCTGCGGCGGAGCTGCACCTGCGGCAGGCGGTCTGGCACGCGGCGCAGGCACGCGGGCTGCAGAACTGGTTCGACCGCTCGGGGACGCCGGAGCGGGTGGACCTGTCCTGGCCGCTACGGCCGGCCCGGTGCGGATGCGGGCGCCGGCTGGAACCGGAGCACCGTTGCGAGGCGGCGGCGTGACGCGCGGCCCGGCGTTCCGGGCCCGGAACGCGCCGCAGGCCCTGACCGGTTTCCTGGTCAGGGCCTGCGTGCTGTCCGGTGGGCGATACTGGGATCGAACCAGTGACCCCTTCGGTGTGAACGAAGTGCTCTCCCGCTGAGCTAATCGCCCGGGCAACGAGAAGAACTCTAGCACCATTCGGGGCTGGTCGTACAACTCGCCCGTTCCGGGTACCGCCGACGCCTCCGCAGAACTCGCGCCCCGCAGGGAAGGTGACTGTCCCTCAGCCGATTACCGGCGGCCCTTCAGGCGGATTCCGGAAATACACGTGAGGCCCAGCCGATAATCGGCTGGGCCTCACATATCACAATGCATTCCGGTGGGCGATACTGGGATCGAACCAGTGACCCCTTCGGTGTGAACGAAGTGCTCTCCCGCTGAGCTAATCGCCCGGGTGCAGAGAAAACATTACCGCATCCCGGAGGGTGCTCCGAACACGCTCCCTGCCCGCGGCCCCGCGTCCGGGCGGGTCAGCTCCCGTCCAGCTGCCAGGGAACGGCCAGGCCGTAGCGGGCGAAGTACCAGCCGCCCACCCCGACGAGGGCGGCCAGCCCGATCGCGGTGAGCGTCAGGTTGCGGCGGCGCACCCGCGGGTCCATGGCCCGCTGGGCGGCCTCGGCGACCTTGCGGCGGGTCCAGCGCAGGGCCAGCTGGGCCCAGACGAACTCGGTCGCCCAGATCCCCATGCCCAGGAAGATCACCAGCCAGCCGGGGCCGGGCAGCGGCAGCATGATCAGCCCGAGCACCACCACGGCGAGGCCCGCCAGGAAGATCGCCACCTGCCAGACCCGGTGCAGCGCGGGCGAGCGGCGGACGAAGGCCGGGGCCCGCGATCCGACCGCCCGTCCGCCGTCGACGGCCGCGTCAACCGCCACAGCCGCTTCACCCGTTCCCGTGTTCCCGGCCGTCTTGTCGTTTCGCACAGTCATGCCAGGAAACTAACCAAGAAGCGCCGGGTAATGCCCGGCCCGGCCACTGCGGGGCGATTCCGCAATGCGCCGTAAGGGGTACGACTCGCGCCCGAATCGGGACAGAGGGGTTTACATCGGTCTTGGGGGTGGGATGGTCCGTTCGCCGACGTGCGATTCCCCGAGCGCACACTGAGCGAAAGGCCATGGCGCTTATGAACACCACGGTCAGCTGCGAGCTGCACCTGCGCCTCATCGTGTCCAGCGAGTCATCACTGCCCGTCCCCGCGGGCCTGCGCTACGACACCGCCGACCCCTATGCCGTGCACGCCACGTTCCACACAGGCGCCGACGAGACCGTGGAGTGGGTGTTCGCCCGAGATCTCCTCGCGGAGGGGCTGCACCGACCCACCGGTACCGGCGACGTCCGGGTGTGGCCGTCGCGCAGCCACGGGCAAGGGGTGGTCTGCATCGCACTGAGCTCTCCGGAAGGAGAAGCCCTGCTGGAGGCCCCGGCCCGAGCGCTTGAGTCGTTCCTCAAGCGGACGGACGCCGCGGTGCCCCCCGGCACCGAACACCGTCACTTCGACCTCGACCGGGAGCTGTCCCACATCCTCGCCGAAAGCTGACCCCATCCGGAGGCGGTCACGCCCCGCCGTCGGCGGGGCCCCACCCCCTGCCTCATCGCAGCCGTCCTACTCGGGGGCACGGCAGCGGACTCAGCCGCGCACGACGCGGTCTCGGGGCCGGTGAGCGGATCCGCTCCCACCGGAGCGGGTCCACAGCGCCGCAGGCGCCCGGCACCGGGGCCGGCCACCCTCACGGGTGG
>NZ_JBSHAP010000061.1:28274-53349 GCF_053611565.1 Kitasatospora sp. NPDC054795 | reverse complement strand
CCCCGGGCGGGCGCGGCCGGCGGTGCCGCCGCTGCCGCTGCCGGTGCTGCTGCTGCCGCTGCCGCCGCCGAGGGCGCCCCGCCGGTGCGGGCGGACCGGCCGCGGCGGACCCGGTCGGTGTCCGAGGGGTCGGCGAGCCAGGCGGGCGCCGATGCCGCCGCC
Organism: Kitasatospora sp. NPDC054795; assembly: GCF_053611565.1. NCBI lineage: Bacteria > Bacillati > Actinomycetota > Actinomycetes > Kitasatosporales > Streptomycetaceae > Kitasatospora > Kitasatospora sp. NPDC054795. The sequence goes on along the minus strand of NZ_JBSHAP010000061.1, from coordinate 53,187 downwards.
ACTCCCGATGCTCCTGCGGCTCCCGCCGCTGCTGCTGCCGATTCCGCCGCTCCCGCCGCCGAGGGCGCCCCGCCGGTGCGGGCGGACCGGCCGCGGCGGACCCGGTCGGTGTCCGAGGGGTCGGCCGGTCGGACGGCCGGCGAACCGACGGCCGAGCCCTCGGCTCCCGTACGGCCCCGGTCCTCCGACGCGCCCTGGCACAACCCGGTGCCCGCCCACGACGAGAAGCCCTCGGGCGAGAAGCCGGGCGAAACCGGCGAACCGGGCGAGCAGAAGGACGAGACCTCGGCCGGAGCGGCCGACCAGGACGGAGACGGCGCGTGAACCTGCTCGACACGGTGCTGCGCTGCGTCGCCACCCTCGTCGTCTTCCTGGTCTTCCCGCTGGTCATCGGCCAGACCGAGCACAAGGTCATGGCGCACATGCAGGGCCGGCTCGGCCCGATGTACGCGGGTGGCTTCCACGGCTGGGCGCAGCTCGTCGCGGACGGCGTGAAGTTCGCGCAGAAGGAGGACATCGTCCCGGCCGGGGCGGACCGCCGGATCTTCCAGCTGGCGCCCGCCGTCTCGCTGCTGCCGTACCTCTTCGTGCTGCTGGCGATCCCGGTCGGCCCGAACGGCTTCGTCGGCCAGGCGATCGACGCGGGCCTGTTCTTCGTGCTGGCCGTGATGGGCGTCGGCGTGATCGGCAAGCTGATGGCCGGCTGGGCCTCGGCGAACAAGTTCTCGCTGCTCGGAGGCCTGCGCACGGCCGCGCAGCTGATGTCGTACGAGCTGCCGATGGTGCTGGCGGCGGCTTCGGTGGCGATGGCCGCCGGCACGCTGTCGCTGCCCGGGATCGTGGACGCCTGGGAGTGGTACTGGCTGCCCTGGCAGGTCATCGGCGCGTTCGTCTTCTTCACGGCCGGTCTGGCCGAGCTCCAGCGCCCGCCCTTCGACATGCCGATCGCCGACTCGGAGATCATCTTCGGCGCGTACACCGAGTACACCGGTCTGCGGTTCGCCCTGTTCCTGCTGTCCGAGTACGTGGGCATCCTGGTGGTGTCCGCGCTGACCGCGGTGCTCTTCCTGGGCGGCTGGCACGGACCGCTGCCGGACCAGCTCGGCTGGCTCTGGATGATCCTCAAGACCTTCGCGCTGGCCTTCGTGGTCATCTGGCTGCGGGTCACCTACCCGCGTCTGCGCGAGGACCAGCTGATGCGCTTCGCGTGGACGGTGCTGATCCCGCTCGCGCTGGTCCAGCTGGCCCTCACCGGCATCATCAAGGTGGCGATCTCATGAGCTTCCCCGGTATCGGCCTCGCCAAGGGCTTGGCCGTGACGCTGCGGACGATGACGAGGAAGAGCGTCACCGCGCAGTACCCCGACGTGCAGCCGGTGCTGCCGCCGCGCTCGCGCGGCGTCATCGCGCTGCTGGAGGAGAACTGCACGGTGTGCATGCTCTGCGCGCGCGAGTGCCCGGACTGGTGCATCTACATCGACTCCCACAAGGAGACGCTGCCGGCCGCCGAGCCGAACGCCCGGGCCCGCACCCGCAACGTGCTGGACCGCTTCGCCATCGACTTCTCGCTCTGCATGTACTGCGGGATCTGCATCGAGGTCTGTCCCTTCGACGCGCTGTTCTGGTCGCCGGAGTTCGAGTACGCGGAGACCGACATCCACGAGCTGACCCACGAGCGGGACAAGCTCCGCGAGTGGATGTGGACCGTCCCCGCGCCTCCGGCGCTGGACCCGGCGGCCGAGGAGCCCAAGGAGATCGCCACCGCGCGCAAGGCGGCGGACAAGCTGGCCGCGGCCGCCGCGGCGGCCGCGCAATCGGCCACCGACGAGAAGGGTGACGACGCGTGACCGGTGCCACCACGCTTCTCGCGGCGACCGGCTCCCTGGAGCCGGCCGCCCGTTCGTTCCTGTCCCCGACCGGCCAGGAGATCGTCTTCCTGCTGGTCGGCATCGCCGTGCTCGGCTCGGCCGTGGTCTCGGTGACCACCAGGCAGCTGGTGCACGCCGCGCTCTGGCTGGTGGTCGCGCTCGGCGGGCTGGCGGTGGAGTTCCTGCTGCTCACGGCCGAGTTCATCGCCTGGGTGCAGGTGCTGATCTACCTCGGCTCGGTGGTCGTCCTGGTGCTGTTCGGGCTGATGCTCACCAAGGCGCCGATCGGGCGCTCGCCGGACGCCGACTCCAAGAACCGCTGGGTGGCCCTGGTCGTGGCGCTGGCCGCGGCCGGGACCCTGGTCACGCTGGTCGTCGACGCCTTCCGGACCTCCTGGATCGACCTCGGGCAGGGCGGCGGCTCGGCCGCCGTCACCGGCGCCAGCCTGTTCCGGCACTGGGTGCTGCCCTTCGAGGCGCTGTCCGTGCTGCTGCTGGCGGCGCTGGTCGGCGCGATCGTGCTGTCGCGCGGCTCCAAGCGGCGGGTGCCGGCGCCCCGGGCGGGCCGGCTGCGCGCCGGGCGGCCGGTCGGGTCCAACGGGACGGTCGCCGCGACCGCGCCGAAGCCGGCTCCGACGGCCTCCGAGCAGGCGGCCTCCGAGCAGTCGACCTCTGAGCAGGAGGGCTGATGCACCTCGCCTACCCCGCCGTCCTCGCCGCGCTGCTGTTCAGCGTCGGCGTGTACGGCGTGCTCGCCCGGCGCAACGCCGTCCTGGTGCTGATGTCCGTCGAGCTGATGCTCAACGCCGTCAACCTCAACCTGGTCGCCTTCGATGCCTGGCTGCGCGACTCGCTGCACGCCGGGCAGGCGCTCACCCTGTTCACCATCACCGTCGCCGCCGCCGAGATCGGACTGGGGCTCGCCATCGTCCTGCTGCTGTTCCGGGCCCGGGGCACCGCGGACATCGACCGGGCCACCGCGCTCGGTGACCCGGCCGAGGCGCTCGCCGTCGAGGAGACGCCGGTCGACGCCGAGACGCCGGTCGACGCCGGGGCGCCGGTCGGAGCCGACGCACTGAAGGGCCGGGCCGCCGCATGAACCTCGCCCTTCCCGTACTCGTCCCGGCGCTGCCCGCGCTCGGCGCCGCCGCGACGCTGGCCGTCGGCCGGAAGGCGCCCGGGCTGGCCCGGCCGCTGGCCGTCGTCCCGGTCGCCGTCTCGGCGGTGCTCGCCCTGGTGGTCGCCCTCCAGCTGGGCACCGGCCAGACCCTGGACGCCGCCACCCGGCTCACCCCGACCGGCGGCCCGGACATCGCCCTCGCCCTCCACCTGGACGGCTACAGCTCGCTGATCTCGGTACTGGTCGGACTGGTCGCCACCTGCGTCCAGGTCTACTCGACCGCGTACCTCAAGGAGGACCCGCGCTACCCGTCCTACGCGGCGCTGGTCTCGCTGTTCACCGCGGCGATGTTCCTGGTGGTCTACTCGGGCGACCTGATCGTGCTGCTGGTCGGCTGGGAGGTCATGGGCCTGTGCTCGTACTTCCTGATCGGCCACCACTGGGAGACGGCGGACGCCCGCTCGGCCTCGCTGAAGGCCTTCCTGGTCACCAAGCTCGGTGACGTGCCGTTCCTGTTCGGGATCTTCCTGCTCGGCGCGGACGCCGGCAGCTTCCGCATCCCGGACGTGCTGGCGGCCGCGTCGGAGGGCAGGCTCGGGCACCCGACGCTGACCGCCCTGCTGCTGCTCGCCGGCGTGGCCGGCAAGAGCGCGCAGTTCCCGCTGCACACCTGGCTCCCGGACGCGATGGCCGGCCCGACCCCGGTCTCCGCGCTGATCCACGCCGCCACCATGGTCGCGGCCGGCATCTACCTGGTCGCCCGGCTGCTGCCGGTCTTCCTGCTGTCGGGCGCGGCGCTGGTCGTGCTCGCGGTGATGGCCGCCGTGACGATGATCGGCTCGGCGCTCTGCGCGCTCGCCCAGGACGACCTCAAACGGGTGCTCGCCTACTCCACCGTCGGCCAGCTCGGCTACATGGCCGGCGCGCTGGCCTCCGGTGACCGCGAGGCCTCGGTCTTCCACCTGGTCAGCCACGGCGCGTTCAAGGCGCTGCTGTTCCTGGCCGCCGGTGTGGTGATCCACGCCGCGCACACCAACTCGATCTCCGCGATGTCCCGCATCCCCGGGCTGCGCAAACGCGTCCCCGACGCCTACTGGACGATGGGCATCGCGCTCGTCGCCCTGATCGGGCTGCCGCCGTTCTCCGGCTTCTTCAGCAAGGAGGCGGTGCTCACCGCCGCCGAGCACGCCGCCAACGGCGAGGCGCTGACCAACGGCCTCGGCCCGGCCTCGGCGGTGCCGCAGGCGGCCGGGTGGATCGTGCTGATCTCCGCCGGACTCACCGCGCTGCTCACCGCCGCGTACGCGGCCCGGCTGTTCCTGGTCGCGTTCCACAGCCCGGCCGGGGCCGCCGCGGCCGCACCGAAGGTGCTGCCCGCCGCCGACCGGGGCACCGTCGTGGCCGACCACGAGGCCGGCGCGCCGTACTCGCCCGAGCTCGACGAGGCCGACCCGGCCACGGCCGAGCCGCCCGCGATGCGCTGGCCGCTGTGGGTGCTGGCCGTGCCGACCATGGGCTTCGGCGTCGCCGGCCTGCGCTCGGACTGGCTGCCCGCGCTCCTGGACGGCGGCTCGCTGCGGCCCTCCGCCGTCACCGCCGTCACCGGCACCGGGCTCGCCGTGGTCGGCGCGCTCGCCGCGTACGGCGCCTGGCGCTCGGCGGCCGCCCGGCTGGGCACCGGCCGCCCGGCACCGGCCGGCCGGGTGCCCGGGCAGGGCGGGGCCCCGGCCACCGAGGTGATCGTCGCCGACCCCGGGCGCACCCTGCTCGGCCCGCTGTTCGGCCCGGCCCGGCACGGCTTCGGCGTCGACCGGCTGTACCGGGCGCTGTTCGTCCGCCCGGTGGTCGCCGCCGCCAAGCTGGTCCGATTCCTCGACCGCGAGGTCGTCGAGGGCTACGTGCAGGGCAGCGGCATCGGCGCCGACCTGCTCGGCCGGGCCGTCCGGCTCGCGCAGACCGGAAACGCGCAGACCTACCTCAGCGCCCTGCTGGCCGCCGTCGTCCTGCTGGCCGTCCTGGTGGCGGTGTAGCCGGTGCTGCTGTTCTCCACCTCCGTCCCCTCGACCGCTGCTGGGAGCCCCCGATGAACGCAGTCCTCATCGCCCTCCTGGTGCTGCCGCTGCTCGGCGCCGCACTCACCCTGGCGCCGGTGTTCGGGCCGGACCGGGCCGTGGCCGGCCGGCGGGCACTGCGGCTGAACACCGTCGTCACCGGCGCGGTGTTCCTGCTCACCGTCGTCCTCGCGGCCGGCTTCGACCAGGACGAGCCCGCCCGGATGCAGGCCACCACCGACGTGTCCTGGATCCCGGCCCTGCACGTGCGCCTCCACCTCGGGGTGGACGGCGTCTCGCTGCCGTTGATCGTGCTGACCGCACTGCTCACCTTTCTCTGCGCGCTCTACTCGGAGAAGCGGCTGCCGGGCGGGGACACCCGGGGCGGAGCCCCTGATGAGCCACGTCCGTCGGCGCAGGCCTTCGTCGGGCTGTTCCTCCTGCTCGAAGTCGGCATGCTCGCCACCTTCGCGGTGCTGGACCTCCTGCTCTTCTTCCTGGCCTTCGAGATCGTGCTGATCCCGATGTACTTCCTGATCGCCCGCTGGGGGAGCGGCGCGAAGGTGCCGGCGGCCAACCGGTTCATCCTCTACACGCTGCTCGGCTCGGCCGTGATGCTGCTCGGCTTCCTGCTGATCGGCAGCAAGGCCGGCACCTTCGACATGCAGGCCCTGGCCGCCGCGCACGGCAGCGGCCTGAGCCACACCACCCAGGTGGTCGCCGCGCTCGCGATCCTGGTCGGGCTCGCGGTCAAGGCCCCGGCCTGGCCGCTGCACAGCTGGCTCCCGGACGCCCACACCGCCGCCCCGACGGTGGGCTCGGTGCTGCTCGCCGGCGTGCTGCTGAAGATGGGCACCTACGGTCTGGTCCGCGTCCTCCTCCCGGTCGTGCCGGACGGCGCCACCACGCTGGCCCCCTACCTGGGTGCCTTCGCGGCCGTCGGCATCGTCTACGGCTCCCTGGCCTGCCTGGCGCTCTCCCGCCCCGGCGCCAAGGGCGACCTCAAGCGCCTGATCGCGTACTCCTCCGTCGGCCACATGGGCTTCGTGCTGCTCGGCATCGCCTCCCTCACCCCGGTGGGCGTCAACGGCGCGCTGTTCGCCAACATCGCCCACGGTCTGATCACCGGCCTGCTGTTCTTCGTCGTCGGCGCGCTCAAGGACCGCTACGGCACGGCCGACCTCGACACCCTCGCCGGGGCCACCGGCGCCGCCCTGTACGGCCGGGCGCCGCGACTGGGCGTGCTGCTCGCCTTCGCCGCCGTCGCCAGCCTCGGCCTGCCCGGCCTGGCCGGCTTCTGGGGCGAGCTGCTCGCCATGTTCGGCGCGTTCGACCCGGCCGACGGCCTGTCGCGCCCCGCGTTCGTCACCTACATGGTCCTGGCCGGCCTCGGCACCCTCCTCACCGCCGCGTACCTCCTGATCGTGGTCAAGCGCGTCTGCATGGGGGACCCCGAGCAGCCCGCACCGGTGGCCGAGGTCGCCGAGCTGCGCCCGTACGAGGCCGTCAGCTGGACGCCGCTGGCCGCGCTGACGCTGCTCGCCGGCCTCTGGCCCGCGCTGCTGCTCGGCCTCTCCGATCCCGCCGTCAAGCACCTCCTCGGGGGTGGCTGACCGTGCTCGCAGCCCAGACCGCCGCACTCGGACCTCACTCCACGGGGCAGCACACTGTGACCTCCCTCGCCGTAGCCAACCCGGGCAGCCTGATCCAGTCCGTGGACTGGGTGGCGATCGCACCGCCGCTGATCGCCGCCGTGGCCGCCCTCGCCGTGCTGCTCACGGACCTGTTCCTGCCCGAGCGGCACAAGAAGTGGCTCGGCCGCCTCACCGCGGCCGGACTCGCCCTCGCCCTCATCGCACTCCTCCCCCTCACCGGTGGATCACCCCGAGCGACCTTCTGTGTGCAGAACGTAGCAGGGGGGTCCGACAACGGCGGCTGCTCGTACGTCGCCGACCACTTCGCGCTGGTGTTCCAGCTGCTCGCCCTCGGCGGCGCGCTGATCGCGGCGCTGCTGTCGGCGCACACGGTGGAGGACGAGCGGCTGCCGCGCGGCGAGTACTGGTTCCTGCTGCTCTCCAGCGCCACCGGCGCCGCGCTGCTGCCCGCCTCCCGCGACCTCGCCACCATGGTGATCGCCCTGGAGGTCGCCTCGCTGCCCGCCTTCGCCCTGGTCGCGCTGCGCCGGGACGGCCGGGGCGCCGAGGCCGCCTTCAAGTTCTTCGTCTCCTCGGTGACCGCGACCGCCGTGATGCTGCTCGGGGTCGGCTTCGTCTACGCGGCGAGCGGCAGCCTGCACCTCGGCGCCGTCGCCCAGGGCCTGGAGCACGCGCCCGGGCAGCTCAGGCCGCTGGCCGAGGCGGGCGCGGTGCTGACCCTGGTCGGCTTCGCCTTCAAGGTCGCCGCCGTCCCGTTCCACTTCTGGGTGCCCGACACCTACACCGGCGCGCCGCTGCCGGTGGCCGGCTACCTCTCGGTGGTCGGCAAGGCGGCCGGCCTGTCCGGGCTGGCGCTGGCCACCACCGTCGCCTTCCGCCCGTACGCCCACACCTGGGGCCTGGTGCTCGCGGTGCTGGCCGCCGTCACCATGACCGCCGGCAACGTCGGCGCGCTGCGCCAGCGCTTCGACACCCGGTACAGCGCGGTGCGGCTGCTCGCCTGGTCCTCGGTCGGCCAGGCCGGGTACCTGCTGGTGCCGCTCGCCGCGGCCGGCTACGCGCCGACCGGCGCCGACCCGCTCGGTGCCACCGCCGCGTACGCGCTGATCTACGGCGTGGTGAACCTCGGCGCCTTCGGGGTGGTCGCCGCCGTCGGCCGCCGGCCCGGGACCAGCGTGGACGACTTCCGCGGCCTGTTCGCCCGCAACCGCTGGACGGCGCTGGCGCTCGCCTTCTTCCTGCTCTGCCTGGCCGGGCTGCCGCCGGGCGTGATCGGCCTGTTCGGCAAGGTCGTGGTGTTCCGCGCGGCGGTCGACGCCGGGCTGGGCTGGCTCGCCGTGGTGATGGCCGTCAACGTGGTCATCGCTCTGTACTACTACCTGCTGTGGACGGCCCGGCTGTTCGCCCCGGGGGACGAGCCCCTCGGGGAGGCCGCCGCCGGGCGCCGTCTGCCGGTGGGCCTCACCGCGACGCTGGGGCTCACCGCCTCGGCCGCCGTGGTCCTCTCGGTGGCGCCGCAGCTGGTCCTCCAGGTGGCGGGCGGCTCGCTGTTCTGAGCGGGCGCCGGACCGCGCCGGTGGTGCGGCCCGGGGCCGTCGCGGCGGTGCCGGTGGTGCGGCGCTGCGGTGTCGCGTCGGTCACCGTGTCGGGTCACAAGGGAACAAGGCCCTCGGCCCCGCCCGTTGACCGGGCACGAGGGACGAGGCAGAAAGGGCTTCCCCACCGCACCACTGGAGGGCCTGACGTGCACAGTCGGCACAACGGACTGAGGACCGCCGTCCTGCTCGGCGGCCTCTCGGCGCTGATCCTGGTGATCGGAAGCCTCTTCGGCCGCACCGGCTTCGTGATCGCCCTGCTGGTCGCCCTGGGGACCAACGCCTACGCGTACTGGAACAGCGACAAGCTCGCGCTGCGGGCCATGCGGGCCCGGCCGGTCAGCGAGTTCGAGGCGCCCCAGCTGTACCGGATCGTCCGCGAGCTCTCCACCGCCGCCCGCCAGCCGATGCCCCGCCTCTACATCTCCCCGACCCCCGCGCCCAACGCCTTCGCCACCGGCCGCAACCCGCGCAACGCGGCGGTCTGCTGCACCGAGGGCATCCTGCGGATCCTGGACGAACGCGAGCTGCGGGGCGTGCTCGGGCACGAGCTGAGCCACGTTTACAACCGGGACATCCTGATCTCCTCGGTGGCCGGGGCGCTCGCCTCGGTGGTGATGTTCCTGGTCAACTTCGCGTGGCTGATCCCGTTCGGGCGCAGCGAGGACGACGACGGCCCGGGGCTGTTCGGGATGCTCGCCATCATGATCCTCGGCCCGCTCGCGGCCGGACTGATCCAGATGGCGGTCAGCCGCTCCCGCGAGTACCAGGCCGACGCCGACGGCGCCCGGATCACCGGCGACCCGCTCGCCCTCGCGAGCGCCCTGCGGAAGCTGGACGCCGGCACCCGCCGGCTGCCGCTCCCGCCCGAGCCGCAGCTCCAGACCGCGAGCCACATGATGATCGCCAGCCCCTTCCGTCCCGGCGAGGCCGGCGCGAAGCTCTTCTCCACCCACCCGCCGATGGCCGAGCGGGTCGCCCGCCTGGAGCGGATGGCGGGCCACGGGCGGTAGCGCACCGCCGTCCGGGGTCAGCCCGTCTCCTCCTCGTACGCGAGCCGCAGGCGGTGGACGCCCTCGGCGACCTGGGCGGGGCTCTCGGCCGCGGCGTAGCTGAGGCGCAGGTGGGGGGCCGGGGGTTCGGCGGGGTGGTAGGGGCGGCCGGGGGAGACCTGGACGCCGGCGCGCAGCGCGGCCGCGGCGAGGGCGGTGTCGTCGACGCCGTCCGGGAAGCGCAGCCACAGGTGGTAGCCGCCGGGGCGGTGGGTGCCGAGGACGCCGGGCAGCTCGCGGTGCAGGGCGGCGACGGCGGCGGTGCGGCGGTCGCGCAGTTCGGCGCCGAGGGTGCGCAGGTGACGGGCCCAGGCGGGGTCGGCGACCAGTTCCAGGGTGGCCTCCTGGAGCGGTCGGGGCACGAAGAAGCTGTCCACCACCTGGGTGGCCCGCAGCCGGACCAGCGCCGGTCCGCGCGCGGTGAGGGCGCCGACCCGCAGGTTGGGGGAGGCCGCCTTGGTCAGTGAGCGCAGGTGCACCACGACCCCGTCCCGGTCGTCGGCGGCGAGCGGGCGCGGCAGCGCGGGGGCGTCCGCGTGGACCAGCAGCCGGGCGAAGTCGTCCTCGACCACGAAGGCCCCGGCGGCCCGGGCGATCCGCAGCACCTCCTCCCGCCGTTCGGGCGACAGCACCGCCCCGGTGGGGTTCTGGAACAGCGGCTGGCAGACGAGGACCCGTGCCCGGGTGGCCGCGAAGGCGTCCGCCAGCAGGTCGGTGCGCAGGCCGTCGGCGTCGACCGGGACCGGGACGGGCCGCAGTCCGGCCGCCCGGACGACCGCCAGGATGCCCGCGTACGTCGGCGACTCCACCAGCACCGGCGAGCCGGGCGCGGCGAGCGCCCGCATGGCGACGGTCAGCCCGCTCTGCCCGCCGGAGGTGATCAGGACGTCCCCGACGCCGATCGGCCCGCCGTGGCCGCCGATGTCCCGGGCGAACCAGCCGCGCAGTTCGGTGAGGCCGTCGGTGGGCGGGCGGTCCCAGGCGCCCGGTCGCCGGCCGGCCCGGGCGAGCGCGGCGGCGAGCAGCCGCTCGGGCAGCAGCGAGGCGTGCGGGTAGCCGCTGTTGAGGTCGACGACGTCGGGCGGGGGCACCCGGAGGGTGGCGAACACGGGGGCGGCGAGCAGGTCGCGCGGGCCGGAGTCGGCGCTGAGCGCGATCTGCTGCCAGGAGAGGTCGCCGGTGCGGCCGGACGGTGCGGCGGGGACGGCCGGGGCCGCGGCGAAGGCCGCCGCCCGGAACACCCCGGCGCCGGGCCGGGAGACCACCAGCCCCTCGGCCACCAGTACCGCGATGGCCCGGGAGACCGTCACCGGGCTGACCTGGTGACGGTCCACCAGCGCCCGGCTGGAGGGCAGCTTCCGTCCCTCCGGGTAGCGCTCGACCTCCCGCCGCAGGATGTCGGCGAGTTCGGTCACACTGCTACGCTCGTTCATGACGGCACAAGATAGCGCTACCCGGCTCGGGGCGGTAGCACCTCGCCAGGCCCCCGCTTCCGGCACCGCCCTCGCGGCCCTCGCCGTGGCCTCCTTCTCGCTCTCCTTCCCAGCCACCGCGTGGTCCCTGACCGGCTTCGGCCCGTGGTCCGCGACCGGCCTGCGCGGCGCCCTCGCCGGTCTGCTGGCCCTCCTCCACCTGGCGGCCGTCCGCGCCCCACTGCCGCAGCGGCGGCACTGGCCCGGACTGCTGGTCGTCTCCGGCGGCTGCGTCCTCGGCTTCCCGCTGCTGACCACGCTCGCCCTGCGCACCTCCTCGACCGCCCACTCGGCGGTGGTCATCGGCGTGCTGCCGCTGGCCACGGCGACGGTCGCGGCGCTGCGCACCGGACGCCGGCCGTCCGGGGCGTTCTGGGCGGCGGCGCTCGCCGGGGCCGCCGCCGTGCTCGCCTTCACCCTGGTGCAGAGCCACGGCCGGCCGACCGTCGCCGACCTCTACCTGTTCGCGGCGGTACTGCTCTGCGCCGCCGGGTACGCCGAGGGCGGGCGGCTCTCCCGGGACCTGCCGGGCGCCCAGGTGATCGCCTGGGCGGTGGTCGCCGCCCTGCCCGCGACGCTGCTGACCGCGGCGCTCGGGCTGGGCGCCGAGCCGGTGCGGTTCGGGGCGCAGGCCCTGGTCGGGCTGGCCTACACGGCGGCGGTCTCGCAGCTCGGCGGGTTCGTGCTCTGGTACCGGGGGATGGCCGCGATCGGGGTGCCGAGGGCCAGCCAGCTCCAGCTCGCGCAGCCGCTGCTGACACTGGTCTGGTCCGTGCTGCTGCTCGGCGAGCGGCTGCCGGCCGCGGCGCCCGTCACCGCGGTGGTGGTGCTGGTCTGCATCGCGGTGACCCAGCGGGCCCGGACCTGACCCGCGGGCGCCGCAGGGCTGCGCCGTACGTCCCCGAACCCCCACTCCGACCGGTTCGGCGCGGCCCCTTGCTCGTTAGGATGAACCCGTGCCCGTCGGTCCGGGCGAGGCATCCGGAGGGAGTGGGCCGTCATGGCAGACGAGAGGCACGCCCCGGCGGCCGGGGACGCGCCGACCCGGCGCCGCGGGCAGGGCGAGCTGGAGGCGCAGGTGCTCGCGCTGCTCCAGCAGGCGCCCGGCCCGGCCGCCGCGGGATGGGTCCAGGAACGCCTGGAGGGCGACCTGGCCTACACCACGGTGATGACCATCCTGTCCCGGCTGCACGCCAAGAGCGCCGTGACCAGGACCCGCTCCGGCCGTTCCTACCTGTGGCAGGCCTCCTCGGACGCCGCCGGGCTGGCCGCGCTGCGGATGCGCCGGATGCTCGACGGGGAGGCGGACCGGGACGCCGTCCTGGCCAGTTTCGTCAGCGCGCTGCTGCCGCACGACGAGGAACTGCTCCGGGCGCTGCTGGACGCCGCGTCCGCCGACCCGGCAGTGCCCGACCGTGAGAGCTGACCCGTGGGCCTCTTCGTCTTCCTCCCGCTCGTCCTGCCGCTCACCGCGGTCCCGATCGCGCGCCTGACCGAACAGCACCTGCACCCGCGCGGCGCGGCCCGGCTGATGACCGTGATCAGCGCGGTGATGGCGGTGTGCAGCGCGCTCTGCCTCGGGCTGATCGGCGTGGTGGGCACCGCGCAGATCCCCGGCAACCCGCTGCCGGACAGCTGGTCCGACCCGGAGGTGCGGGCCGCGCTGCCGTACCACGAGACGGTCGGCACGGCCGCGATGTGGCTGCTGGCCCTGGTGGTCCTCGCCTGCGCCCGGACGGTCGTGCGGCACCTGCGGGTGCGGGCCCGGGCCCGCCGGGCGCTGAGCGGGCTGCCCGTCGGGCCGGGACCGGCCGGAGACCTCGCGGTGCTGCCGGACCGGAGCCCGTACGCCTACGCGCTGCCCGGCTCGCCCGGCCGGGTCGTGGTCTCCACCGGGATGCTGGCCGGCCTGGCCGCCGACGAGCGCGAGGCGCTGCTCGCCCACGAGCGGGCGCACCTGCGCCACCGCCACCACCGGTACCTGCTGACCACCCAGCTCGCCGCCTGCGTCAACCCGTTCCTGCGGCCGCTGCAGGACGCGGTGGCGTACAGCGCGGAGCGGTGGGCGGACGAGGACTCGGCGCAGGCCGTGGGGGACCGCCGGATCACCGCGCGTGCGGTGGCCCGGGCGGCCCTGGTCTCGCACGCCGCCCCGGCCCCCGGCTTCGCGGCCTTCGCCGCCCCGGCCGCGGCGGCCGGCCCGGTGCCGCGCCGGGTCGCCGCACTGCTCGGCCCGGTGCCGACCTCCCGCAACTGGCCGCCGGCGAAGACCCCGGCGGGCCTGGCGGCGATGGTCGCGGCGATCGGTACGGCGGCGTCGGCGCTGTGCGCGCTCAACGCCGCCGTGGCCCTGCTGGTGGTGCTCAAGGCCGTCACCCCGCTGTAGCCGGCGGGGCTCCGGAGCGTCACCCCGCTGCGGCGGGACTCCAGAGTGTCGCGGCCAGCTCGTCGACGGCGGCCTCGGCCGCCGCCAGGGATTCGGCGGCGAGCGGCTGGAAGGCGTTCAGCGCCGGGATGTCCGCGGCCCGGGTGAGCTCGGCGGTGACCACGTGCAGGTGCTCCGCCGCGACCCCGATCCGGTCGAAGTACGCCCGCAGGTACGGGACCTGGAAGTCGCAGTGGGCACGTGGCGTGCCCGGCCCGTAGCCGCCGCCGCGGACGGCGACGACCACCACGCGGGTGTCGCGCAGCAGCGGCTCGCCGGTCTCCGGATCGTGGTGGACGCCGGGGAAGGTGACCCGGTCGATCCACGATTTGAGGCCGGCCGAGACGGTGTAGTTGTACATCGGGCTGCCGACCAGCAGGACGTCGGCGGCCCGCAGCTCCTCGATCAGCGGGCGGCTGAGCGCCCACTCCCGCGCCTCGTCCGGCCCCTCGGCGAGGCGGCCGATGTCGTCCAGCGGGAGCACCCCCTTGCGCTCGGTGCGGCGGCCGAGGGCGTCGTAGGCGGCGCGCACCGGGGGGACCGGGTCGGCGGCGAGGTCGCGGTGCCGGTGCTGGACGCCGGCGCCGTGGCGGGCGCGCCAGGCGTCGGCGAAGCGGGCGGTCAGGGCGTGGCTCACCGAACCGGACGGGCTGATGCTGGAATCCAGGTGGAGCAGCGTGGTGGAGGTCATGGCGGTCTCCTGGTCACCTCGGAGGGGGACGGATCGTCAAAGCGGTGACGAGCTGCGCCGAGGAAAGGTGACCGATGGACCGGAACGCGATGCCGGGGGCGGCGGACGGGCGGGCGCGGAGCGGGGGAGCGGCCTCGGGGGCGGGACGCCCGGAGGCCGAGCGCTTCGAGGCCGTGCGCTCGGACACCGTGCGGGTGAACGCCGTGTACTCGGACGCCGACCGCGTGAACGCCGAGCGCTTCGAGGCCGAGCGCGGCCGGCTGCGGGCGATCGCCCAGCGGATGCTCGGCTCGACCGGCGAGGCCGAGGACGCCGTGCAGGAGGCCTGGCTGCGGCTGGCCCGCACCGATCCGGCGGAGATCGGCAACCTGCCCGGCTGGCTGACCACGGTGGTCTCCCGGATCTGCCTGGACCTGCTGCGGGCCCGTGCCGCGCGCCGCGAGGAGCCGACCGACGAGGCGCTGCCGGACGGCTCGGGCGGCGGCCCGGAGCCGGAGCGGGAGGCGCTGCTGGTCGAGTCGGTGGGCCGGGCGCTGCTCGTGGTGCTGGACCGGCTGGGCCCGGCCGAGCGGGTCGCCTTCGTGCTGCACGACGGCTTCGCGGTGCCCTTCGACCAGATCGGGCCGATCCTCGGACGGACCCCGGTGGCCGCCAAGAAGCTGGCCAGCCGGGCCCGGCAGCGGGTCCGCGGGACGGCCGCGCTGCCCCCGGAGCCGCTGGCCGGGCACCGGCGGGTGGTGGAGGCCTTCCTGGCCGCCGCCCGGGGCGGGGACCTGGCCGACCTGCTGGCCGTGCTGGCTCCCGACGTGGTGCGCCGGGCCGATCCGGCGGCGCTGGGGCCCGGCCGCGGCCTGGTGGCCCGGGGCGCGCGGGCCGTCGCCCGGGAGACCACGGTCTTCGGCCGCCGGGCCCGCTACGGCGCGGTGGCCCTGGTGGACGGGGCGCCCGGCATCCTGATCGCCCCGGACGGGCGGCTGCGGCTGGTGCTGCGGGTGGCGGTCGCGGACGGCCGGGTGGCCGGCTACGAGGTGGTGGCGGACCCGGTCCGGCTGGCCGCGCTCGACCTGGCCGTCCTGCCGGAGTGAGCCCTCGCCCGGGCGAGTCCCGCACGGTGGGCGCGTCGGCGCCGGGTCAGTGGGCGATCCGGACCAGCATCTTGCCGGTGTTGGCGCCGCGCAGCATGCCGAGGAAGGCGTCCACCACCCGGTCGAAGCCGTCCACGACGGTCTCGTCCGGGACGACGGCGCCCGAGCGCAGGTGCGGGACCAGGAAGTCGTACAGTTCCGGCCGGGCGTCGAGGTGGTCGCGGACCAGGAAGCCCTCCAGCCGCAGGCTCTTCCCGACCACGTCGAACAGGTTGCGCGGGGCGGCCGGCGGATTCCCGAGCCGGTTGTACTGGGCGACCGCGCCGCACCAGGCGATCCGGCCGTGCTCGCGCAGGGCGCCGATGGCGGCCTCCAGGTGGTCGCCGCCGACGTTGTCCAGGTAGGCGTGCAGCCCCTCGGGGGCGGCCTCGCGCAGGCGGTCCGCGATCGGGCCGTCGTGGTAGTCGAAGGCGGCGTCGAAGCCGAGCCGCTCGGTGAGGCGGGCGGCCTTGGCGGCGGAGCCGGTGCTGCCGACGATCCGTCCGGCGCCGAGCAGCCGGGCGAGCTGCCCGGCGGCGGTGCCGACGCCGCCGGCGGCCGCCGAGACGAAGAGCGTCTCGCCGGGCTGGAGCCGGGCGATCCTGGTCAGCGCGACCCAGGCGGACAGGCCGGTGCCGCCGAGCACCGACAGGTGGGAGCTGAGCGGGACGCCGGCGAGATCGGGCAGCAGGCTCGCCCGTTCGGCGGTGACCACCGCGTGGGCGCGCCAGGCCTGGCGGTGCTGGACCAGTGCCCCGACCGGCAGGGCGTCGGCCCGGGACTTCACCACCCGGCCGAGGGCGCGGCCCTCCAGCGGGGCATGCAGCTCCCAGCCGCCCTCCTCCATCTCCTCGCGCATGTACGGGTCGACGGACTGGTAGAGGTTCTCGACCAGGGCCTCGCCCGCAGCGAGGGCCGGGACGGTCTCCTCGACGAAGGCGAAGTTCGCGGCGGTCGGCGCCCCGTCGGGGCGGGAGACCAGGTGGACGGCGCGGGTGGTGGGGCGGGACATCGGGGCTCCGGACGGGTGAGGACGGACGGACGTGATCACCGTAGGAAGCGCGGGAGCCGCCGGGCAGGGGCGCCGGTCGATGGAACGGCGGCATCCATGAGCAGGATCGATGGATCGCGGGATAGGTTCGGCCGCATGACCGATCTCGCCCCGCACGAGCTGCGGACCCTGGTCGCCGTCGAGGAGGAGCGGAGCTTCACGGCGGCCGCCGCACGCCTGGGCAGTACCCAGTCCGCCGTCTCGCACGCCGTCCGCGCCTGCGAACGGAAGCTCGGCACGGTGCTCTTCGACCGCGGGCGCCATGGCGCGCGCCCCACCGAGAGCGGCGCGCGAGCGGTGGCGTACGCCCGCCGGATCCTGCGGCTGCTGGACGCGATGGGCCCCGAGGTGCGCGGCGCGGGAGCGGACGGGCCGCTGACCGGAACCCTGCGGATCGCCGCCTTCCGCAGTGCCGCCGCCCACCTGCTGCCGCCCGTCCTGGCCCGGCTGGCCGAGCGCCACCCCGGCCTTGGCACCCACGTCCGGATCGTCCGGGAGCTCGGCCGCGGCACCGCCGGGGAGGTCGCCGACGGTCGCGCCGACCTCGGGCTGGCGACGCTCGACGCGGGCGGCCCGCCACCCGCCCCGGGTCTGGTCGCGGTGCGGCTGTACGAGGAGTCGTACGCGCTCGCGCACCCGCACGGCCACCCGGCGCCGCGCGAGCTCCCGCTGGTCGACTGGGACGAGAACTGCGGCTCGTACACCCGGGACTGGTGGCAGCGGCAGGACTGGATCCCGCCCGCGACCGTGGACGTGGAGGACGACACGGTGGCCCTCTCGCTGGTCGCCCAGGGCCTAGGCATGGCGATCATGCCCCGGACCGCCCTGCTCGGCGCCCCGGTCGGCCTCGCCGTCACCGACCTCGGGCCGCGGCCGCCCAGCCGCTCGGTCGGGTACGTCACCACGCCCGAGCTGGCCGGGACGGCCGCCGTCCGGGCGCTGATCCGCGAGCTGCGCGAACTGCCGCTGCCGGCCGGGCTGTCGGCGGCCCGGCCCCCGGCCGGCCGGTCCGCGACGGTTCAAGCCCCGTAGGGCCGGGCCCCGCGGGCCCGGTCCATGGAGGCCCGAGCCCCGCGGGCTCAGGCCTCCATGGACCGGTTCCCGGCGGCAGGGTCCTCGACGGGCCGGTCCTCGACGGCCTCCCGGAGCCTGCGGAACTCCTCGGCCAGCCCGTCCAGGGTGTAGTGGGCGTTGAGGCCGCTGGGGTTCGGCAGCACCCACACCTCGGTGCCGCCGATGCCCTCCGGTTGCCGCCCCGGCACGGCCCGGCGCTGCCCGAAGGCCGTCCGGTAGGCGCCGATGCCGAGCACGGCCAGGACGCGCGGGCGCAGCCGCAGCACCCGTGCGCGCAGCGCGGCGCCGCCCTCGCGCAGCTCCTCGGCGGTCAGCTCGTCCGCCTTGGCGGTGGTGCGCGGGGCGACGTTGGTGATGCCCAGGCCGAGTGCGAGCAACTCCCGCTGCTCGTCCGGGCGGTACTGGCGCCCGGTGAAACCGGAGCGGTGCAGGGCCGGCCAGAAGCGGTTGCCCGGGCGGGCGAAGTGGTGGCCGGTGGCGCCGGACCACAGGCCCGGGTTGATGCCGCAGAACAGCACCCGCAGCCCGGGACCGGAGACATCCGGGATGGTGGTGTCCTTGGCGGCCAGCAGTTGCTCGGCGGTGGGCTTCATCGGTGCGCTCGGATTCACCCGGCCAAGTCTGCCGTGCCCTTGGCCGCGGCCCTCGCCGCGTCCTTGGCCTCCTTCGCCGTGCGCTCGGCGGTGTCCCTGGCGATCTGCTCGGCCGCGCGCTCGGCCGTGTCCTCCGCCGGGCCCGGGCCCGGGCCCGGGCCCGGGGCCGGGGCTTGGGCTTGGGTTTGGGCCGGCCCCGAAGTCGCGGCGGCCGCCCGGCGGTTGCGCAGCCGGCGCAGGCCGAACACCACCACGGCTGCGTAGGCCCAGCCGACGAAGACGTCGATGATGAAGTGCTCCGCGCCGTAGACCAGGGTGAAGGTCATCGCGAGCGGATAGGCGACCAGCACGGCCCGCAGCCAGCGGTTGGCGGTGGGCCAGAAGAAGAACAGCAGCATCGCCGGGTAGGCGGAGTGCAGCGAGGGCATCGCGGCGACGTCGTTGGCGAACTGACTGCCGTTCTCCAGCAGGGAGTCGGCCTGCGGCAGCCCGCTCACCGAGATCACTTCCCAGACCACCCGGGACAGGTGCGGCAGGTTGCCCTCCTGGGAGACCAGCCACGGCGGGTCGGCCGGGTAGAGGAGGTAGGTGGCGAAGCCGGCGAAAGTGAGCGTCAGGTAGGCGGCGAGCAGTTGCCGGAAGCGGTGGTGCGCGCGCCGCCAGAGCACCGCGAGCAGCAGGAAGACCACGAAGAAGTGCGAGAGGTAGACGGCCACCGCGGCGTAGTCGTACCAATGCGGTGAGCCGGCGGTGTAGAGCGCGTGCTGGAGCCGGACGGTCCAGGTCTCGCCGAGGCCGAGCACCTCGTCGAAGCGCAGCTGCGGCAGCCAGTGCGGGGCCCACGGGGTGTGGGCGCCGTAGCCGCGCAGCAGCGAGTACGCCCACACCACGGCCATCACCGGGACCCAGTCGCGCAGGACCAGGAGGAAGCCGCGGGGGCCGTGCCCGCTGTGCACGGCGGCGGTCAGCAGGGCGGCGATGAGCCAGAGGAACAGCACGTCGTTGGCCGCGGGGATGCCCTCGGTGCTCAGGAACCAGAGGAGGCACGTCAGGTAGAGCGGCCAGGCCAGCCACCGGAGTCTCGACCAGCCCGTCACGCGTGGGCGGGGCGGAGGCACCGGGCGTGGCCGCCCGGCCCGCGCGTCGTGCGGGGCCGGGGGGAGGGTCTTGGTCATGCGCACCGAAACTAGCAACCCAAACTTGGAGGACTCTGGGTGAAATATGACTGGATCGTAAGAACGTCCGATCCGGTCGACACCCGGTTCGACAGGTGAATTCGACTGTTGGTTCGACAGGTGGTTCGACGCACGGTCAGGCGCGGGTCAGGCCACGATGCCCAGCTCGTGCGGGGTGTTGTTGAAGCGTCGGCCGCCGGCCGGGGTGACGGTCACGATGTCCTCGATCCGCACCCCGAACCGGCCGGGCAGGTAGATCCCCGGCTCGATCGAGAAGCACATGCCCGGCACCAGCGGCCGTTCCTCGCCCTCGACCAGGTACGGAGGTTCGTGCGTGGTGGTGCCGATGCCGTGGCCGGTGCGGTGGATGAAGTACTCGCCGTACCCGCCCTCGGTGATCACCCGGCGGGCGATCCGGTCGATCTCCTGGCAGGCTATCCCGGGGCGCACCGCCTCGAAGGCGGTCTGCTGGGCCAGTCGGACCAGCTCGTGCACCTTGCGCACCTCGTCCGGGACGTCCGCCCCGACGTGCACCGTCCGGGTGGTGTCGGAACCGTAGCCGTCCTTGAGGCCACCGAAGTCCAGCACCACGGTGTCACCCGTACGGATGACCCGGTCACCGGCCTCGTGGTGCGGGTTGGCGCCGTTCGGCCCCGAGCCGACCACGGTGAAGTCGACCTGGCTGTGCCCGTACTGGATGAGCAGCGCGCCGAGGTCGGCGGCCACGTCGGTCTCCCGGCGGCCGGCGAACTCGACCTCCAGGATGCCCCGGTAGGCGGCGTCCGCCGCGCCGCCGGCGGCGGCCAGGCGGTCCAGCTCCTCGGTGTCCTTGACGGCGCGCAGCATCGGCAGGCAGTCGGTGAGCGAGACGAAGGAGACGCCGGGCAGCGCGGCCTGGAAGCCGAGCAGGTGCAGCGCCCAGGTGCTGTCGGAGACGCCGTACCGTCCGGCCGGGTGGAGCAGCGGGCCGACGGTGGCGAACGGGTCCTCGCCGTCGGACCAGCCGAGCAGTCCGACGGCCGGGGCGCCGACCGCCTTCTCGGCATCCGGGCGCTCCAACTTGGGCACCACCAGAGCGGGTTCGCTTCCGGCGGTGAGGACGAGGGCGGTCAGCCGCTCGGTGATCGCGGTGGGCGAGTAGCCGCACAGGTAGGCCAGATCGGGACCGGGCGCGACGACCAGGCCGGCCAGACCGGCGGCGGTCGCCTCGGCGGTGGCGCGGGACATCCGGGCGGTGTGGTCCTCGACGGTGAAGGGGCGGGGCACGGCGGTTCCTCCTCGGGGGCCGGACGGGCGCTGCTGGGACTCCATCGCGTCAACTCCATCACTTTCTCGTCGAGTTGGCGAAGCTCTCGGGGAGGGGCAGGCGCGATCCGGACGGCGATGCGGATCGCTCTCCGGGCGGCGATCCGGTGGGCGCTCCGGCGGGTACTCCGGCGGGTACTCCGGCACCGGGGCGAGGCGTGGGCGGGCGCGGGCCCGGCGGGGGCGTGTCCGTGGAACGCATCCGGTCCTCCTCCTCCGGTCCTCCTCCGGTACGGCGCCGCAGTGGCGCAGGACGTGGGCCGCGTGGGCCGCGCGCTGGTCGCGCGGGCGGCGCAGGGTCCGGCGCGGTGGGTCCGCGGCCCGCCCCGGGAAGCCCTCGGGGGAGGGCCGTACCCGGCCAGTTCACCCGGTTGCCGGGCCCGCCGCATGCGGCGGACGGCCGTGCGGGTGAGCGGCGGCCGACCCGGGGCGTCAGTCCTGCCGGTTGGCCGACTTGGCCGACTCGGTGGACTCGGTGGACTCGGTGGACTTGGTGGATTCAGTGGATCCGGCGGATTCGGCAGCGGGCCACACGGCGCGCCGCAGCGTGCGGCTCGCGGTCGCGGCCAGCAGGGCGGCGGCGAGCAGGGCGCTGATCCCGACCAGCACGGTGGCGGGGGAGGACCGGTCCAGCAGCAGGCCGGTGACGAAGCTCCCGGCGGGCATGCCGGCGGTGAGCAGCGTCATGGTCGCCGCGATCACCCGGCCGCGCAGCGCGTCCGGCACCTGACGGAAGACCAGCAGGTCGAGCATCACCCGCAGGGTCGGCACGCCCGCGCCGAACACGAACAGCGCGGCGAAGACGGTCGGCGCCCCGCCGGGCAGCAGCGGCGCCAGCGGGACCGGTACGGCGCTCCAGGCCACCGCCAGCAGCAGCACGCCGGGGCCCGCCAGCCGGTGCAGCCGGGCGACCAGAGCGGTGCCGGCCAGCGCCCCGACCGCCTCGCCGGCCAGGGCCAGGCCGATCCCGGTGCCGCTGGTGCCGTGCTCGCGCAGCAGCACCATGACGGGCAGCAGCACGGCGGTCCCGGCGAGATTGATCACCAGCAGGACGGCCAGAGCGGGCCGCAGCAGCGGGGACGCGGCGAGGACGCGGAAGCCCGCCAGGGCGCTGTTCCCGGTGGACCGGTCGGCATCCCCGGACTCGTGCGGGCTGGGGAAGCGCACCGCGACGGCGGCGGTCACCGCGAGCAGGGAGGCGAGCGCGGCGCCGAGGAAGGGGACCGCGTGGCCGAGCCCGAACAGGAACCCGGCCAGTGGCGGTCCCGCCAGCGAGGCTCCGCTCATTCGGGCCTCGTCCTGGGCCAGGGCTTGGGAGAGCTGCTCCGGCGGGACCACCGAGCGCAGCGCGAGCAGCCGGACCGGGCCGCCGTAGGCGATCGTCGCGCCGATCACGGCGGCGACCAGCAGCAGGTGGACCAGGTTCGGCGGGCCGAACGCCAGGGCCGCCGGGACGCTGGCGAGGGCGAGCAGCCGGGCGCTGTCGGCGGCGATCAGCACCCGGCGGCGGTTCACCCGGTCGGCCACCACGCCGCCGTGGACGCCCAGCAGCAGGGTGGCGGCCATCTGCACGGCGCCGAAGGCTCCGGCGGAGGTGGAGGAGCCGGTGAGTGCGAGGACCAGCAGGGGGAAGGCGGTGTCGCCGATCACCATGCCGAGGGTCGCGGAGGCCTGACCGGCCCAGAGGGCCTGGAACCGCAGGTTGCGCCGCAGCGGTACGAGCGGCGGCGGTGCGGACGGCGAAGGTGCGGACGGCGGGGCGTCGGCCGGTCCGGGGTGCTCCATCGCCGCTGTCGTCGTCGGTTGGTCCGTCATGTCCCGCCCCCATCGTTCGCGATTGCCGCAACCATTCACGTCTGCATGAATGATGTCGTAGGCATCATTGGTTTCGCAAGGGTGATTGATGGCTCGGTGGTGAGCGCTCACCGGGGCGTGATTGCGAACGGAGCGGCCGATCTGGAAGGGTGGCCCCGTGGTCGAGCACACACCGGAGGCCGCCGACAGCGGCGAGCAGCAGCCCGTCACCTGGGTCAAGGAACGCCAGGTGTCCGACGTCGCGGTGCTCAAGGCCCTGGCCGACCCGCTGCGCCTGGCCATCCTCGGCGCGCTGCAGTCCTCCGAGGACCGTCCGCTGACGGCCAAGGAGCTCGCCGCCACGCTCGACGAGCCGCAGACCAAGCTCTACCGGCACATCAAGCAGTTGGAGAAGGCCGGGCTGGTCCTGGTGGCCGGCACCCGGCTGGTCTCGGGCATCGTGGAGAGCCGCTACCGGGTCGCCCAGGGGGCGATCCGGCTGGCCCCGGAGATGTTCACCGCCGACTCCCCGGCCCGCTCCGAGGCGTACGAGGCCGTCGTGGCCGCGATGGACCGGGTGCGGTCCGACTTCCGCGCCAGGATCGCCGAAGGCCGGCTGGACTTCGGCCGGCCGCCCGGTGGTTCGGGTCCGCCGTCCGGACTGTTCGCGGACTTCGCGCTGCGGCTCAGCCCGGACCGACTGGACCGACTGCGATCCCAACTGGCCGAAATCTTCGACGAACTGAACGAAGAAGGGCCGAGTGCGGCCGAGGATGCGCTGGATGTGACCGTCTTTACCCTGCTCTACGGTCTCCGACCGGGCACGGAATCATAAATTCCGGGTCGTCTGTCGGTGCGGTGGGACACCATGTCCGGCATGTCCTACGAACTCCAGGCGCTGATAGGAACACGGGAGCTGCTGACGGTCGCGGCGGCGGAGGTTCCGGCGGCCCGGGTGGTGCCGTTGGCGCAGGGGCTGGCCCTGATCCCGGTCACCTCCGCCGTCCTCACCGCGCTCCAGGGGGACGGCGTGCTGCGCAGGCCCGGCGGCGGGGCCGGGCCCGGCCGGCACGCGGACGGCTTCGAACTCCGGCTGGCCGCCTGGTCGAAGGCCGGGCCGATCGCCCGCGTCGAGGCGCGGTACTTCGGCGGCGGCGGCACCCAGCGCGCGGCCGTCTGGGTCGACGGCGCGGTCACCCTCGGCCCGCTCACCATCGGTGAGTTCGAGCCCGCACCGGCCGAGGGCACCCCGATCTCCCGCGCCCTGCGGCGGATCGGCGCCCGTACCGAGGAGGGCCGGGCGGACGAGTTCGAGTCGGTCGGCCTGGGCCGGCACCGCAGCACCGGCGGCTGGGCGGAGCCGGCCGACTGACCCCGCCGCCGCCGCCGTCCGTGCCCGTGCCCGCGCTTGTGCCCGGGGCTGTGCCCGTCCCGTGCGGTCAGCGCGAGGTGGGCGAGTCGGCCTGCCAGCGCCGGCCGATGGAGCGCAGCAGGGCCGGGTAGACGCCGAGGTGACGGAAGGGCTTGATGGCGGCCATGTAGAGGTGGCCGAGGAGCCCGTTGGGCTTGACCAGGACGGCCATCTGGGCGCGGTACGCGCCGCTGCCGGGAGCGGTCTCGACCCAGCCGAGGTGGAGGATGCCGTGGACGGTGCGGTTGGCCGTCTCGGCGGTCCACTCGTCGTGGAGCAGGTAGACGGAGCGGAACGGCGCGGAGCGGGTGTCGGGGCCGCGCGGGGCGTCCCGGAGATCGGCGGGGAGGCGGTCGCGGAGGGTGGGGACGCGAGTGCCGAGGCCGGCGTCGGGCTTGTCCCAGCCGAGCAGGGCGCCGAGCTTCCAGCGGGTCGCGAAGAGGAGGCGGACGACGGGGGAGGCGGACATCGGGGCGCCGGTGCCGCCGGCGAACTGGTCGACCAGGCGGGCGAGGTCGTCGGGGCCGCCGGGGGTCGGCAGGGCCCACACGTCCTCCAGGCGGAAGTCGGGGGCGATCTCGTGGATCCGCCACGGGCGGGAGGTGTGTGCCGTGCGGGGGAGTCTCATCTGCGTGCCCCTGTCTGTACGGTGCCGTATAGATCCAGGTTAGACCCGCGTATACGGTGGCGTATACGCAAGGGCGTGAGCGTGAGGAGCGACACAGTGGAACGAGACGCGGCGAGGGGCCCGGCATGGGCGTGACGCGGACGCCGCGCGCCCGGTGGATCGAGGAGGGGCTGCGGGTGCTCGCGGCCGGCGGCCCGGAGGCGGTGCGCGTCGAGCCGCTCGCCCAGGCGCTCGGCGTCACCAAGGGCGGCTTCTACGGATACTTCCGCAACCGGGGCGCGCTGCTCGACGAGATGCTCGACACCTGGGAGCGGGAGGTCACCGAGGGAGTGATCACCCAGGTCGAGGACGAGGGCGGCGATGCCCGGACCCGGCTCGGGCGGCTCTTCGCGATCGCCGCCACCAGTGGCGACGGGCCCGTGACCGGCACCACCGTCGACCTGGCGATCCGCGACTGGGCACGGCGCGACGAAGCGGTCGCCGAACGCCTGCGCCGCGTGGACAACCGCCGGATGGCCTACCTGCGGTCGCTCTACGCGTCGTTCTGCCCCGACCCGGACGACGTCGAGGTCCGCAGCCTGATCAGCTTCTCGCTCCGGATCGGCCACCACCTCCTCGCCGTCGACCACGAGGGCCGCAGCCGCGCCGAGGTGATGGAACTGACCCGCGATTGGCTCCTGCGCTAGGCCGCCCCTGCGGACAGTGGCGCACGGAAAACGGGGGCGCGGCACCGAGGAAGTTCCGGTGCGCCGCCCCCCCGGGGTGGCCCCCCCCCCCCGGGGGGGGGGGGCGCCCGCCCCCGGGCGGGGGGGGGGCGGGTGTTCGTGGGA
>NZ_JBSHAP010000061.1:3237-28264 GCF_053611565.1 Kitasatospora sp. NPDC054795 | reverse complement strand
GGCCCCGGAAAACGGGGGCCCCGGCCCGGTGCATGTCCGGGGCCCCCCCCCCCGTTGTGTCCCGCAGCCGCTCGGGGCCTGCGTCGCCGCAGGCCGGGGCCGGTGCTAGCGGTAGTTGACGTACTGGAGCGCGAAGTCCAGGTCCTTGCCCTTGAGCAGGGCCTGCACGGCCTGGAGGTCGTCGCGGCTCTTCGAGCTGACGCGCAGCTCGTCGCCCTGGACCTGCGCCTTGACGCCCTTCGGGCCCTCGTCACGGATGATCTTCGCGACCTTCTTCGCGTCCTCCGTGGTGATGCCCTCCTTGACGTTGGCGAAGATCTTGTACTCCTTGCCGGACAGCTGCGGCTCGCCGGCGTCCAGAGCCTTCAGCGACAGGCCGCGCTTGATGAACTTGGTCTGCAGGACGTCGAGGATGGCGCGCACGCGCTCCTCGCCGTTCGCCTTCATCTCGATCTTCTCGGCGGTGCGGCTGATCTCGCCGCCGACGCCCTTGAAGTCGAAGCGCGTGGCGATCTCACGGGAGGTCTGGTTGATCGCGTTGTCGACCTCCTGCCACTCGACCTTCGAGACGATGTCGAAACTGGAGTCGGCCATGGGTGTTGGTCTCCTTGATGCTCTGGCTTCACTGGCACGGCCCGCCCTCGCGGGCGTCCGGAGTCCCAGCCTATCCAGCGCCACACCGGCCCCGCCCGTACCGCCCGCCCGCGGTTCCTTGATCATTGCGTGATCTATCGAGTGGCGGAGCACCCCCCGGCATCGGGTATGGTTTACCAAGTCGAACGGGGTGAACACCCCGGGAAACGAAGATCCTGGCTGGTTGCCCGAGCGGCCAAAGGGAGCAGACTGTAAATCTGTCGCGCAAGCTACGCAGGTTCGAACCCTGCACCAGCCACAGGGATGCAAAAGAGCCCCTGATCTGCGGAAACGCAGATCAGGGGCTCTTTTGTTGCGCTCGAACACCGGTCACGCCGGATGGTCGTTTTGCGTGGTTTGTCTCACCTCGTTTCGCCCGGATCCCGGTCCTGACCAGCGGTTCCGGACCAGGCGCGGACCAAGCTCAGGAACCCTCCGTCGGGGGCGCCGCGCGACGCTGGAGCCGCTCGGTGATGAGCTGGTTCGCGTGGTCCTCGTCACCGTGGATGCACTTGGCGTAGACCCGGAGCAGGACGGCGATGCTGTGCCCCGCTCGCCGAGCGCACTCGGCCACCGGCACGCCGGAAGCCAGCCAGAGCGAGACCCCGCCGTGCCGGGCGTCGTACGGGCGCTTGGCCAGTGGAGTGGCCCGCTCCTCCTCGCTGAAGACCTCGGCCCGCGCCGCTGCCCAGACGACGCCGTACCCGCTCTCCTGCACCATGCCGTTCCGGAAGGTCCGGAAGAGCCGGCCGTCGGGAGCCGTGCCGTACAGCTCGATGTGCTCCCGCAGCAGCTTCACCAGCTCGGGCGGGATCGGCACCGGCCGGGTGGCCGTCTCCGCCCGGTGCTTCAAGCCGCGCGGATCGTGGGACGCACCGCTGTCGGTCCAGGACGACCCGACGCGGGGACTGTTCCCGTTGAGGTTGAGCTTCCCCCAGCCCTCCGCCGGGAGAACGCACCGGTCCTTGCGCAGGTGGACCACCTCGCCCGGACGCATGCCCGCGTAGTACATGCACCCGAAGAAGGCGACCAGCCGCGGCCCGCGCCGCCCCTGCCGGCCGACGGCCTCCAGCATCGCGGCGGCCTGCTCGGGGCTCATGACGTACTCGGGATCGACCTCATCCTCGGCCCGAGGCGGCTGCCACTGCACCGACGGCAGCGGGTTGACGGTCAGGAGGCCGTCCTCGACGGCACGGCCCAGGACGTGGTTCAGGATCCGCCGCTTCCGGAGCGTGGTGGAGGCGGCGGCCTTGGTGCCGTCCAGCTTCACCGAGAGGGCGGCGAGCAGGCGGCGGACCATCTTCGGGTCCGCCAGCCCGGACACGTCCACGGAGTTCCGCGCCACCCAGGCCAGGGCCTTGGCGACGTCGGCCGGCGGCTCATCGGTCCACCGGTTCACGTTGAAGGCCCAGCCGTACAGCGCGCGCCGCACGAGCGGCTTGTCCGGCATGCCGGTCTTGGCCTTGACCAGCTCGAACGTGACGCTGGCCAGGGCATCCGCCCAGGTCGTCCGGGTCTTGGCCGGGGCGCCGTCCCAGCGGGCTTCGACGTAGTTCCGCCCGTGCTGGTACCAGGTGACGGAGTTCTGCTCCTCCTGGCGCTTGCGAAGCTCCGAGAGGGGGAGGCCCGTCTCCGTGTCGAAGGGCTCGTGAGTTGCCGCTGCGACGAGCAACTGGGACTTCCGCCCGTCCGCCTGGGTCTTCGTGAGGTAGGACTCGGAGAACTCCAGGCCGTTCACGGTCCACCGCACCTGCCACGGCTTGCGGCGGTCGGGCCGATGACGGTGCTCCCAGAACGTGACCCTGTAGGAGGTGGGCATCAGGCGGCCACCTCGCAGGAGTCGAGCCACGCGTCCAGGTCGGCCCGATCGACGCGGACCTGGCCGTTGGGGAGCTTGATGAGGCGCGGCGCCTGGCCCCGGGCGCGCATCCGGTAGAAGGCGGCACGGGACATGCCGAGTTCGGCGAGGACGACGGGGAGCTTGAGCAGTTCGCGCTTGGGCATGGCGAAGTCTCCTGCTGTGGGTGCGGAGGGTGGCTGCGGAGTGTTGCGAGCCCTCTCGCGGGCGGCGGCGGAGGGCGGAAGGCGTCAGGTATGTCAGGGGAACTCGCTGACCTGGTGCTACGGCTCCTGGCCGGGAGTCAGGGGCTGTCAGGGCTGTCAGGGGATCTCGGATAGCCCTGACAGCCCTGACGTTCCCTGACGGGCCGTCCGGCGGCGTGCGCGCTGGTCAGAGGTTTGCCCTGACATCCCTGACGGTTACGTGATCGGGTCCGTGTTCGTGGGGGCGCTCAGCACCGGGTGGACACGGTAGGTGACGGCCTGCGGCCGGCCACGCTGATTGTTCGCCGGGGGCTGGTCGGTGCGGAGCCAGCCGTGCTGTTCGAGGAGGGCGAGCGCGGGTTCGACGTCGGCGACCTTCTTGAACCGCCGGGACGACGCGACGGCGTCGTGCGCCTTGATGTGGCTGCGGTGGGTGCCGTCCTTCTTCGGCCGCTGGAGCCACTGGAGGAGGGCATGGGCATCCTCGGTGGCGGGGTCGGCGGCGATCAGGTCGAAGACGGCGAGGGTGTGGGCGGTGTAGTACTCGGCGATCTCGGCGGCGCGGTCGACGGTGGCCGCCTCGACGGGCGCGCGCCAGTCGCCGCCGACGTGGTCGGCGAGGTGGAGGAGGACCGCGATGCGGGCGATGTGGCCGACCAACTTGCCTGCCCAGTCCTTGATGTGGGCGAGCGGCTCGTCCGGGCGGAGCTGGACCTCGAACTTCTCCTGCAGCTTCTCGACGGCGAGGTCGGCGGCCTCGGTCATCGTGACGAAGGCCGGCTCGTCCAAGGAGGTGAGGGCGCGCAGGAGCGCGGAGAGGCGGACGTCGTAGGTGGTGGCGACCGGCTCGGGGATGGGGGTGGTGCGGATCTTGCGGTAGCCGAGGTTGGACGGCGGGAGGGAGTACAGGAAGCGGGCGAGCAGGCCGCGGTCGCGGGCGCCGGGGGCGGCGCCGAGCTCCTGGAGGACGGCGGGCTGCGGGGTGACGCCGATGGTGAGCGCGGGCTTGTCGACGGTCGGCTGCTCGCGGGTGATCCGGTCGGCCTGGAGGCGCTCGCCCTTGTGGGCCTGGAGGAAGACGCCGAGGTTGGGCTTGCTGCTGTAGCGGCCGACGATGCTGTCGAAGAGGTCGCCCTCGGGCGAGAGCGCGGCCAGGCAGCGGTGGACGCCGAGCTGGTGGGTGACGGTCTCGGGGGTGATGTCCCCGGACAGGGTCAGCCGCGGGCTGGGCGGCACGACGATCTCGTCGGCCAGCATCCGGGCGCCGGCGATCTCGGCCACCAGGTGGGCGCGGTCGAGGTCGGGGTTCTTGCGGGCCTTGGCCATGAGTGCCTCGACCTCGGCCAGCGCCGTCTCCTTGGCGGTCTCGGCCTCGATGATCCGGCCGCGGGCCTCGGCGCGGAGCTCGTCCTCGACCCGGTAGACCGGGCCGGTCATGAACGCGAACACGTCGGACTTGCGGCTGGCCGGGGGCATCGCGCAGACCAGGTAGAGGTTGGACTGCTCGCGCCAGCCGGGCCGGATCTCCACCCCCACCCGCCCGCCGGCGGCGGTCGACAGTGCGGCCAGGGACATGGTGGCGGCCATGTCGACCGGGGTCTGGGTGAACTCCGCCACCGCCTCCACGTACGCCCCGACCCACTTCGGGAGCGCGTGCGCGGGGAAGACGGGGAGGGCGCCGTGGGAGCCGAGCGGGACGGGGTCGAGCCAGGTCTCGCCGGAAGCGAGGTCCGAGAGGGCGGCCAGGGCAGCAGTGCGGACGGCCTCCAGGTCGGCCTGGTCGTCGTCGGCCATGTGGGCGAGGCGGCTGGTGGCGGTGTTGATGCGGCGCCGCTCGGCGGCCACGCGCACGATTTCGGCGTAGTAGTCGCCGTTCGCGGCGGTGGGGGTGGCCGCGATGCAGGTGTGCAGGTAGCCAGGTCCGCCGATGCGGCCCAGGTCACCCTGGGTGCGCAGGACACCGGCCAGCAGCAGCGGATCGACCGGCCGTTCGCCGTCGGCCATGCGGGTGATGGTGCGCCAGATCGTCTCGTGCGCGGGGTGGTAGAAGGCGCTCGGGTCGCCGAGCTGGGCGGCGAGCGCGGGGATCTGGGTGGGGTCGAGCAGGGCGGCGCCGATGACGGCCTGCTCGGCGGCCTTGACCTCGGAGGGCTCGGGCCGGAACGGGATCACGTTCGGCGCGTACTCGGTGCTCAACGGGCTGGTGACCGGGCCGCTCACCGGACACCGCCGAGCAGGTCGGCGACGAGCGGGGCGAGGTTGCGGTTGGCGTGCGCGGTGAGGGCCGCGATGACGGTCTTGGCCTCGTCGGTGAGGGTGGGTCCGGGGCGGGCCGTGGTGGGGGTGATGAGGATGGTGTTGGGGATCGGGAGGAGCACGGTGGCGGTCACCAGGACGGCGGGGCGGTCGGTGCGCTCCGGGCTGGCCAGTACGGGCCACGCTTCGCCGGGGCGGGACCACGGGGCGCGTTCCCAGTCCAGCGGGTACCTGGTGGGGCGGTGCGCGAGCGCGCTGTGCCGCAGGCCGATCCTCGCGCAGAACTGGGCGCCGCCGTCGTGGTCGACGTACACCTCGACCCGCTCGATGTCGGGGCGCACGGCCGCGTAGCCCGGGGCCATGACCGGGCTGGTGGCGATGCGCCACGCGGCGGCGGCGAACTCGGCCGGGCGGAGCGGCTCGCCGTCCTCGTGGAAGTGGCCGGCGTGGTGGGCGATGTAGGCGCCGTAGCGGGAGTCGCCGTCGCTGGCGTTCTCCCGGTCGGCGGCGTTGTCCACGATGACGAGCGTGGAGTGGTCGAACTGGGGCATGCTGATCCCATCTCTGTGAAGGGGATGCACGGCCCGCAGCAGCCTTGACCTTGCCGGGATGAGAGCTGCTGTGGGCTTCGTGCTATGCGGGAGCGGGTCTGCCGGTCCCCCGCACCGCCGGGGCGGAGACCTTCCGGGGCCCGGAGAGCGGCGGGCGGCAGGTAGGCGACTGGTGGGTGTGGGCTGACCTGCAGCTCCTACCGCCGTATCAACTTCCTGGAGAGGTGCCGGGAAGAGGTAGGGGAGCGGGCGCGGGGCGAAAACGGAGCGGCGGCCGGTCAGTACCCGGCCGCCGCTTTGGCGCGCGAAGGAGCAGTTTGGCTAGGGCTCAGGATGGGCCGAGGCGGTGGGGTCGACATTGGAGAAGAGGGATTCCCACGACTGAGGGGTGGGCAGCGCGGGCCGGGGCGGGGAATGCGGGGAGGCGGGAGGGTCCAGGTGGATGGACCAGGCGATGAGCGCGGCGAGGATGGCGGCCACGATGGCGAGCGCCGTGGTCGCGCCGAACCGGCGAGGCGGGTGGTGGGGCAGGCGGGGTGCCGGCCGGAGGTCCTGGATGCGCTCGCGGTCGGGGCGCCGGCCGTGGTGCACGGCGGCGATGTGAGCGCGGCGCTCGGCTTCCGACTCGGCCTCACCGGAGTGCTCGCTGACGGTGCGACAGACCCCGCACCAGTACTCGTACGGCATCTGCCGAGCATGGCAGAACCATCGCCGTCCGGAGGGCCGAACGAGGGCGTCCGGGACGGGGGAGCCCCTTCTGGCGGATGCCCGTCCGGAAGGGGTAGGGCGGTAGGTAGGGGGCCGGTAGGGCGGGCGGTAGGCGTGCGCTGACCTGCGGTTCCTACCGTCCTACCGTTGCCCTGGGAGGGGGCCGGGAGAGGGCGGGGGAGCGGGGTCAGGCGGTCTTCTGGAGCACCGCCGGGACGGTGCCCGGGGCGCTCTCGGGGAGGGCCTCCAACTGCACCGCGAGACGATTGCGCTGGCGGCCGTTGAAGGTCAGCTTCTTGCCCTCGACCAGGGCCACCCCCAGGTCCTCCAGGTGGGCCCTCAGGTCGGGGACCTTCCAGGCCTCGAACAGGCCCCGCGCCTGGCCCTCCTCCAGGACGTGGGAGAGGTGCGCCGCGGTGCCCTGGTCGGACATCCCAGCGACGTACCGGATGAGGGCGTAGAGGTCGGCATCGGCGGGGGCGTCCTGGGGCTCGTCGTCCTGGCCGTCGACCTCCTCGGTGGAGGCCTCCTCCGAGTCCTCCGTCCTGGCCTCGGTAGAGGCCTTGGCCTTCGTGGCGGCTTTCTCCTTGGCCGCCGTCTCCCGGGCGTCTTTGTCGGCCTCGGCGAGCTCGGCGGCGGCTTTGGTGTTGCCGACCGCGACCGCGACGATCACCCACACGACGAGCACGACGGCGACCGTGGTCGGCGCGTACCGGGCGACGGGTCGGGCCAGCACGGGGGAGAAGAACAGGCCGAGGCCGAGCGCTCCCCCGACCTGCTGGCGGGTGACCTTCACGTGGGGTCGGACGGCGCGGATGATCAGGCGGTTGCCCAGGCCGAACGCGGTGAGGGACGCGCCCTCCAGGTAGCGGAGGGGCTTCATCAGGCACCGACCAGGCTCTTGAGGACGGAGCCGATCACGGTCAGCGGCAGGGCCCAGATCCCGCCGGCGGCGGCGTAGACGGACGGCACGGTGGCGCCGAGCGCCGAGTCCTTCCACGGGCCGGGCTTGGTGCCGAACAGCACGATGGTGAGGATCGCGGCGACCGCGCCGGCGCCGACGTTGCCGAACGCGGCGTTCTGCGAGGCGAAGGCGTGGGTCAGGGACTCGCCGACGGTGCCCGGCGCGCTGAACGCCTGCCCGGCGCCAGCGGCGAAGATCCCGAAGACGATCATCAGCCAAGCGGTGTGCTCCTCCTTGTGCTTCTTCGCGAGCTTGCCCTGCTTGTCGGCCTTGCGACTGCCGAGGATGATCCACACGGCGATGGCCAGGCAGAGACCGCCGGAACCGAACGAACCGAGCAGCTGGGAGTCCATGGTGGTGATCTCCTGGGTCAGTGGTGGGCGGTCGAGAGGAGGGTGACCAGCGGGGCCAGGCCGAGGGTGCCGACCAGGGCGGAGGCGAACGGCACCCGCACGAGAACCAAGACGGTGAGGCCGGGGAAGCCGCGGACCTCGGAAACCCGGACGTGGCCCCACCCGCGCATCCGCAGGTCGATGAGCCAGGTGCCGGCCGCGGCGAGTGCGGCGACGGTCAGGGGCATGCGGGCGGCCAGCTGGACGACGCCCATCTGGTAGCCGAGCACGGCGGAGGTGGTGGTGAGCATGCACCAACGGCGGAACCGGCGGGCACGCTCGGACTGGGGCTGACGCCACAGCACGGAGGCCCGGCGCTTCTGGACGAGCTGCTCGGCGCGGTGCCGGTCCTCGCGCTCCTCGGGGGTCTCCCCCTGCTCCCGGTACTGGGCCTCGCGGTCCTTGCGGGCGCGTTCGGCCTGTTCCTCGGGCGTCTGGCTGATCAGCAGGCGCAGGCTCTCGGCCACGGTCCGCAGGTCGTACTTCTCCTGGGCCGGGTCGGTGGAGGTGACCACATCCTCGCCCTCGGCGTCCGGCTCCTGGCCGTCGTCCTCGACGGCCGGATCCTCGGTGGCGTCGGTGCCGGCCGCTCCGGCATCGTCCTTGCGGAGGTCGATGGGCTCGGTGGCGCGCTGGGTGGGAACGGATGGCGGCCAGCTCTTGCGCCACCACTCGACCACGGGTTCGGGTTCGGGCTCGGGGACGGGCATGCCGGCAGTGGGCGGCTCGTTCGGCGGCGGGGGGACGGTCATCGCCGCCACCCCCGGCGACGGCGGGCGAGCAGGCTGGTCGCGTAGCAGGCCAGGGCGAGGTCGATGACCCAGAACGCCCAGCAGAGCAGCATGGAGATCACGGTCTGTTCTCCTCTCAGGAAGGGGGCCCGGCCGGAGCCGGGCCCGGACGGCGGGTCAGGAGGAGCGCCACCAGGAGCGCGCGGCCGGGGCGCGGTGCCAGGCGGTGATGGAGCGGCTGGTGCGGAGGGCGTCGATCTGGCGCTGGCCCTCGCGGTCGGCGTCGCGGACGGCGGCGGCCCGGCGCTGCTGGCCGGACTGCGGCTGCTGGTTGCGGCGGAAGATCTGCATCGGGTTCACGCGTTCCTTCAGCGGTCGACGACGGGCTTGTCGAGGTCGCGGTGGGTGAGGCGGACGGTGGCGCCGGCCTTGGCGAGGCGCCGGGCGAGGGCCATGGCGACGGTGGCGGCGCGGTGGCGGCCGCCCGCGCAGCCGACCGCGATGGTCAGCGGCGCCTCGGTGGGGCCGGCGTCGTACGCGTCGGCCAGCAGCGCGGCGGCGGCGATCAGCTCGCGGATGCCCGGGGTGGCCAGGACGGCCTGGCGGACGGGCAGGTCGTGGGCGGTCTGGTGGCGCAGGGCCGGATCGACGTGCGGGTCGCGGAAGTGGCGGCGCAGGTCGAGGGTCAGGGTCGCTTCGGGCGGGTCGGCGTGGAGGTAGCCGAAGCTGACGACGTCGATGGTGGTCAGGGCCATGACAGTGCCCTCCGAGTGCGGCATGGCGGGGCGGAGCCGGGGGAGGTGGTCAGATCTCGTCGCAGCGCAGCTGGTAGCAGCTGTCGCAGATCGGGATGATCCACTCCTCGTTGTTGACGTCCTGCGCGAACGGGTCCGCGCAGACCTCGACGCCGTCGCCCGTGCCGCAGAAGAGGCAGCTCTCCATGTCGTTCTCCTTCGAGGTCAGGTGGCGGCGTTCGGGGTGTAGCCGGAGGCGATCAGCTCGGCGGCCTCGGCGCGGCGCCCGGAGGCGGTGGCGAGGGAGACGTCGAGGGCCTCGGTGATGGCCTGGAGAGTGACGGCCTCGGGGTTGCCGCCGACGGCGAGGATCATCCGGGCGACCTTGCGGGTGGCGCGGGCGGCGGGGGTCAGCTTCGCGGCGTCCTCCGCTTCGACCGCGCGCAGCTCGGCTTCGGCGGCGCGCTCGCGGGCTTCAGCGGCACGGAGCCGGGCCTTGCGCGCGTCCTCTTCGTGCCCGGCCTGGACGCGCCGGGCGTCGGCGGCGTCGCGGTCGGCTTCGGCCTTGCGCTTGACCGCTTCAGCGGCGGCCTCTTCCGTTTCGGCCGCGCGCTTGGCCGTTTCAGCGGCACGCAGGCGGGCCGCCTGAGCGGCCTCTTTCGCGTCGGCCTCGGCCTGCTCGTCGTCGGCCGCCGCGCGGTTCGTTTCAGCGGTACGGGCGCGCGTTTCAGCGGCGGTCTTCTCGGCTTCGGCGGCGGCCTGGCCGGTTTCAGCGGCGCGCAGTCGGGCGTCGGCGGCCTCCTGCTCGGCAGCTGCGGCGGCCAGTTCCTCCGTCGCCTGGTCGAGGCGCTCGGCGGCCTCGGCCTCCCGGCCGGCGGCCACGGTTCGGGCGTGGGCGTGGGCCTTGGCGGTGGCGGTCTCGGCGCCGACCTCGTACCCGGCGGCCTCGACCCGGCCAGTCGTGCGGAGCTTGGAGATCTTCAGCTCGGCGGCGCGGGCCTCGGCTCGTGCGGCGGCCTCGGTCTCGAACACGGCCGCGCGTTCGGCCCGCAGCTTGGCCCGCTCCTCGGCCTGCGCGGGCAGGGCCAGGGCCTCGTCCACGGACAGGCCGAAGCGCTCCATGGTGAGCGGAAGCAGCAGGTCGGACCGTACGCCCTTCAGCTTCTTGCCGTGGTCGCGCTCCAGCATCACCCGGTAGACGAGCCGCTCGCGCTCCAGCTCGACCGCCCGGTCGTAGGACGCGATGCCGTACAGGCGCATCCGCCGGAACATCCGGAAGGACGGCCAGGGGGCGAGGATCCAGCGGTGCAGCGGGACGCCGTCGCGGCCGTGGCCGGCCTCGATCCGGGTGATCCGGATGACCAGGCGCCGCCCGGCCTCCACGACCGCGACGAACATGACCGGGATCACGGCGTGCATCGCGGTGCCGGTCGGGTTCTTCAGCAGCGGCCCGGCGGAGGCGGCGTTGAAGTAGATCGTGGCGGCGGTGAAGGTGTGGGCCAGCAGCCGCAGCCACGGTGCCGGGGCGCCCTTGCGGATCAGGTGCAGGTCCATGGCCAGCAGGGCTACGATCCCGGCGTCCACGCCGATCGGGAACGCGTAGCTGAAGTCCCCGAAGCCGTGCCTGAAGCCGAGGTCCTTCAGCGCGGTGTAGGAGCCGCTGAAGCCGATCCCGGCAAGGGCTGCGCCGCCGACGGCGGCGAGGACCGCCACGCCGACCATCAGCTTGTCCGAAGCCCCCGCCCGTGCGGCTGAAGCGGCGGGCCGCGCGGTTGAAGCGGCGACGGTCGGGGTTGAAACGGCCGCCGGTGCGGCCATGGTGGTCACGCGGCCACTCGCTCGACGCTGGCGGTGCGGTGGATGACTGCCGGGCGCCGCAGCGGAACCGGAGCGATGCTCAGCAGGCGCTCGGCGTAGGCGGCCAGCATCGGGTCCTCCCGGCGCAGGTCCGCCAGGATGTCGCCCGCGGCGTCCATCCGGGCCTCGCACTCGACGTCGTCCTCACCGGGAACCCCGGTGAACAGCCGGGTGAACTCCGACTCCACGACGAGGCCGAGCGCCAGCTCGGCGAACTCGTCCTCATTCAGGGCCGTTTGGCCTGCAACAATCGACCTCACGGGTCTACCTCTTCTCTCGCAGAGGGTGGGCCCGAGGGCCGCCGCGCGTTCCTTGGCCGGGAGCGCGGCGGCCCAACTCGTGTGGGCCCAGCTACTCGTGGTGCACGAGTAGCCATGGCCGCGGCCCAACCGCGAGCGGAGGGCCGGGCCAAAGTCACTCGTTCACAGGTCGGGGCCAGCGGAGCAGGACCCGACTGGCCGTCCTTCGGGATGTGCTCCCAGGCATGGACGGCGTTGACCTTTCGGTCTCTAGCCATCCGGACTGCCAAGGCGCCGGTTGCCTCGGCCCGATCTATCCCGGGCCCCTTCACCCTGGGCACGGCGGGCGCCGGCCATTGATGGGTGCGTTTGTGCAGGTCAGAGCAGCCCAAAGAAGGCCCCTCTGTGTCGCCCCTGTCTCACTCGGTGCGACACCCACAACATAGACAACCTGCTTAGGCAGGTCAAGAGAGTTGGGTTTCTCGCGCCTGTTGGGCACCTCCCCTAGCATTGGCCTATGGCCCTAGACCCGGATGACTCTCGCCCCCCGTATCAGCAGGTCGGCAGCTCTCTGCGGGCCTCGATCCTCACGAAGAAGCCGGGCTTCGAGACCGGCGACAAGCTCCCCTCCGGCCCCGAGCTGGCGAAGCACTTCGGCGTGGCGCGCGGCACGGTGGACAAGGCGCTCGACCTGCTCCGTACCGAGGGGCTGATCGTGACCCGGCAGGGGAGCGGCTCCTTCGTGCGGGAGCGCACCTCTCGGCCGGTCGGGCTGCGGCCTCACCTCGAAGCGGCCTTCGAGCAGCAGCAGGTGACCCTCGACTTCGCCGGCTTCTCCAGCGAGACGCTGCACAACGCGCTCCAGGAGCCGCTCGACAAGGTCCGCTCCGGGCGGCTGGCGCCGGAATCCATCACGGTCCGCCTGCTGCTGCCCGACACCTCGGCGCCGATGGCCGTGCCGGTCCTGGTCGACGGGCTCCAGGACGAGGCCGCCCTTCGGGGGCGCGCTCGCAACATCGCCCTGACGAACGCTGGCGGGATCGCGCACTCGGTGGAGATGCTGGCCGAGCTGGGCTTGGTCCAGAAGGCGAGCGTCCAGGTCAAGGTCCACCGGGCGTCCAGCCTGTTCAAGCTGTACATCCTGAACCGGGCGGAGGCGTTCTTCGGCTTCTACCCGCTCCGCGAGCGCACCGTGACGATCGACGACACCGCCCACACCTTCTACGACGTGACCGGCAAGGACACCACCCTGTTCCACCACGCCGCCGGGCCGGACGACGCCTCGCTCGGCTCGCAGTACGTCCAGCAGGCCCAGATGTGGTTCGACAGCGTGTGGAGCACGATCGCGTACGAGCGGCAGCCATGACCGCTACCCCTGAGCAACTCGCCGACGTGCTGCGGCCGGTGAAGCACGTGCTCCTCGACTTCGACGGTCCGGTGTGCTCGGTCTTCGCCGGCTTCCCCGCCTCGGAGGTCGCGCGCCGACTCCGTGAAGGCCTGCTCGCCGCCGGCGCGCCGGCCCCGGCCGGGGCAGAGAAGGAGAACGACCCGCTCGCCCTGCTTCGGCTGATCTCGGACGCTCGCCCCGATCTCACTGTGAGCGCGGATGCCGCGCTGGCCGTGCTGGAGACCGAAGCCGTCCGGGCTGCCCGCCCGACCCCCGGCGGAGAATCGGTTCTGCGCGCTGCTGTTCACTCCGGTCGGCTGGTCTCTGTAGTCAGCAACAACGCGGGCGACGCGATCGAGACCTACCTCACCGAGCACGGCCTCAGCGAATACGTGGCCGGTGTCTTCGGGCGGGCGCCGGGCGACCCCTCCTCCATGAAGCCGAACCCACGACTCCTGTTCGAAGCGATGGAAGCCGCAGGTATCGGGTCGGAGCCGTGCATTTTCATCGGCGACGCAACCCGCGACGTCGAGGCCGGGGAAGCCGCCGGAATCCTGACGATCGGTTATGCAAACAAGCCGGGGAAGGAAGCCAAGCTGGCCGCTGCTGGCGCCGTGGTGATCGTGGACTCGATGGAGCTTATCGCGGGTGCCTTGACGTAACAGTTCTGGCCAACTGGCGACGAGGGTACTCCCTCATTCTGCTGATTGTTCATAAACCCATGCGTCCTTGAATGTTCGCCAGCCTGGATGGGCCCGCTGGCCTTCTCAATTAAATCCCGGATTCCATTTTGCCGACTGGGGGCGGCGCGGGATTCTTGTAGTCGTCTACGGCTGGATTTCGTGCAATGAATCCGACCGAAGTGTAAAGCCGCGAAGTCCCGACTGCTCGCGTGATCGCAGTTCGGCAGCCTCTCACCTATCAAGCATCGGGAGCCACAGATGGTTCACATCGCCGCTGGAGCTGGGGATATGGTTCTCCAGGTAGGCCTCACGGCTATTCCGGCCTGCGCGGCAATGGTGGCGGCCGCCATTGCCGCCAGATCGGCAAAGAGGACTAAGCGCCTCGAGATTGAAGCGCAGCGAATTCGAGAACTTGAGAGTAGGATATCTGACAAGAAGTATGACGTCTATAAGCCCATGATTAACCTGATTCGAGATATGCTCGACCAGCGGTCAATCGATGATGAAGACTCTCGCAGTAAAATATCCGACTTCGCAACCTGGGTGGCCATTTATGGGTCGGATGAAGCGGTTCGGGCATTTCGAAATTTCATGCAAGCTGCCTTCCATTCCGCTCCGCCTATCGTGCTCATGAAGTTGTATTCCGAGTTTGTGTTGGCGGCCCGCCGCGATATCGGGCAGGCGGAAACCAAAATAACCGAACTGGACTTCCTTGGGGCGCGCATTCGCGACCTTCACCAGAGCGATTTGCTTATTGGGATTGGGCGGCCGCTGCTAGAAATCTGCGCCGACCACGGCTGGTCGCCACCGTGGCTCGACGGACCCATCTCGCGGGCCTGACCGCAGCTGCCGTGGTCAGCCGGCTCCACTCGACTCGTGGGCACGGCCGCCCGCCGCCGGGAGGAGCGCGAAGGCGGCGGTGGAGGCGAGTGGCCTGTATCACGCGCGCTTAGTGCTGAAGCTTGGGTCAGGCCGCCGCCTGCCCCGCATGCACGAGTCCGTTGGTGGGGCCCTCGGGACCATGATCCGGACCAGGGGCGGACCAGATGGGTCCGGTGATCAAGAGTTGCCTGGTCAGAGCGCCCTTGGTCAGCGGCCTGTAAATCTGTCGCGCAAGCTACGCAGGTTCG
Organism: Kitasatospora sp. NPDC054795; assembly: GCF_053611565.1. Lineage (NCBI taxonomy): Bacteria > Bacillati > Actinomycetota > Actinomycetes > Kitasatosporales > Streptomycetaceae > Kitasatospora > Kitasatospora sp. NPDC054795. Next base: position 13,956 of record NZ_JBSHAP010000061.1, on the reverse strand, counting down.
AACCCTGCACCAGCCACAGGATAGAGAAACAGCCCCCGATCTGCGGAAACGCGGATCGGGGGCTGTTTCGTTGTGTTCCGGCGGTTCCGCGTGGGGCGGGGCCGGCCGGGCTACTTATTGCACATTGCTTGCAATTACGGGTAGCAGGCAGCAGAGTGGGGGCCGGGGGTGGGAGTCCTTCGACAGAGCTGATCGTCTTCCCAGCCGGCGACCGCCGGGACAACGGCTCGCCCCACCCCCGCCAACAGCCACCGGACGGGGCCGGCGCGGCGCGGCCGCCGCGTCAAGGGCGCGTCAAGGCCGCTCGTGGCGGCGTCAGGAACGCGTAGGGCCCGCCGGGGCGGCGGGTGCGCGGACCACAGGATCGGACCAACTACCGACTGCGGAGGTCCGTCCGATGTCCAGCGCCACCACCCCGGCCGTCACGGCCGAACCCGAGCCGCCGGACACCGGTACGGGCGACGAGCGGCACCGGCTCAGCGCGCTCGGCGGGTTGGCCGCGCTCTCGCTGGACGCCATGGCCTCGGTCGCGTACGGGCCGGAGTCGATCGTGCTGGTGCTCGCCGCCGCCGGGGCGTACGGGCTGGGCTTCACGCTTCCGGTCACCGCGGCGATCGCCCTGCTGCTGGCGGTGCTGGTCGCCTCCTACCGGCAGGTGATCGCGGCCTTCCCGGACGGCGGCGGCTCCTACGCGGTGGCCAAGGCGCACCTGGGCCGCCGGACCGCGCTGACCGCGGCCGCCTCGCTGGTCGTCGACTACGTCCTGAACGTCGCGGTCTCGGTCACCGCCGGCGTCGCCGCGCTCACCTCGGCCGTCCCGGGCCTGTACGACGACCGGGTCTGGCTCTGCCTGGGCGTGCTCGCGCTGGTCACCGCGGTGAACCTGCGCGGGATCGCCGAGTCGGCGCGCTGGTTCATGGCGCCGACCGCCGTCTTCGTGCTCTCCATCCTGGCGATCGTCGTGGTCGGGCTGTTCCGGGACGGCCCGGCCAGCACCGCGGCTGCCGCCGGCCACGCCTCGGCGCTCGCCGAGAACGCCACCGCCGTCGGCGCGCTGCTGCTGCTCAAGGCCTTCGCGGCCGGCTGTTCCGCGCTGACCGGCGTGGAGGCGGTGGCCAACGCCGTCCCCTCCTTCCGCACCCCGCGGGTCAGGCGCGCCCAGCACACCGAGGTCGCGCTCGGCGCCCTGCTCGGCGTGATGCTGATCGGGCTGGCCGTGCTGATCGGCCGCTTCCACCTCCAGCCGGTCGAGGGCGTCACGGTGCTCGCCCAGCTCGCCGACGCCTCGCTCGGCCACGGGTTCGGCTTCTACGTCGTCCAGTTCGCCACCGTGGTGCTGCTCGGGCTCGCCGCCAACACCTCCTTCGGCGGGCTGCCGGTGCTGCTCGACCTGCTCGCCCGGGACAACCACCTCCCGCACGTGTTCGCGCTGCGCGCCGACCGCCAGGTGTACCGGTACGGCGTGCTGTTCCTGGCCGCGGTGTCGGCGGCGCTCCTGGTCGGCTCCGGCGGGGACGTCAACAGCCTGGTGCCGCTGTTCTCCATCGGCGTGTTCGTCGGCTTCACCGTCTGCCAGGTCGGCATGGTCCGGCACTGGCTGCTGCACCGGCCGTCCGGCTGGCGGTGGAAGGCCGCGCTGAACGGTTTCGGCGCGCTGCTCACCGGCGTCGCGGCGCTGGTCGTCACCGGCACCAAGTTCACCGAGGGCGCCTGGGGCATCGTGGTGGCGCTGCCGCTGCTGGTGGTGCTGTTCGAGGCGGTCCACCGCAGCTACGCGCGGATCGGCGAGCGGCTGGAGCTGGGCCGGGTGCCCGGCCCGGTGACCAGGCAGCGCAGCCTGGTCGTCGTCCCGGTGACCGCGATCACCCGGCTGACCCGGGACGGCCTGTCGGCGGCGCTCTCGCTCGGCGACGAGGTGATGGCGGTGACGGTGGTGCACGAGCCGGCCGTCGCGGAGGCGCTGCGCCGGGACTGGGAGCTGTGGCGCCCGGGAGTGCCGCTGGTGGAGATCCCGGACGTCCACCGTCGGCTGGGCCGGCCGATCGCCGACTTCGTCAACGAGCTGGGGGCGGAGCACGCCTACGACCGGCTGACCGTGCTGATCCCCGAGGTGGAGCCGGCCCGCTGGTGGCAGCGGGCGCTGCAGAACCGGCGCGGCGCCGTGATCGACCGTGCCCTGCGGCGGCACACCGACGCGGTGGTCTGCCGGCTGCGCATGCGGATGTGATGAGGAGCGGGAACGAGGCGGCCCCGGACGGCAGACTGCCGTCCGGGGCCGCTCCGTTCCCGACCCGTTCCCCGCACGGCGACGCCCGACGAGTACCGACGCCCGCCTCCGCCGGATCTCGGCCCGATCACGACGGTCTCGGTCCGGTGAAGCGCCCGTCAAGGCCGCGTCAACGTCGCGCCATCACCCGTATGGAGGACGTCAGGACCCCATAACGCGGCCCTGACGGCTGGTTTGCTGCATCTGCCGGTCGTCCGCCGGCGCCGCGCGAGCCCTTCCGGCCCAGGTCGCGGCATCTCCCGAACCACTCTGGTGGAGCCCATGTCCGATCTCATCTACGTCGGTGTCACGGTCGCCGTGTTCGCCGTCATCGCCCTGATCGCGCGGGGGGTGGAGAAGCTGTGAGCGCCGAGAACATCGCTGGTCTGATCGTGGCCGTCGCCCTCGTCGGCTATCTCGTCGTCGCGCTGATCTACCCGGAGAAGTTCTGACATGAGCTCCACTCTCGCGGGCTGGATGCAGGCCCTCGCCCTCGTCGGCGCGCTGGCCCTGTGCTACCGCCCCCTGGGCGACTACATCGCCCGGATCCTCACCACCTCGAAGCACCTCAGAGTCGAGCGCGGCATCTACAAGGTGATCGGCGTCGACGGCGATGCCGATCAGCGCTGGCCGGCCTACCTCCGCTCGGTGCTGGCCTTCTCCGCCGTCTCCGTCCTCTTCCTCTACGGCCTGATCCGCCTCCAGGGCTACCTGCTGCTGAACCTGGGTGTTCCGCAGATGGAGGGCCACCAGGCCTGGAACACCGCCATCTCGTTCGTCACCAACACCAACTGGCAGTCCTACGGCGGCGAGTCCGCGATGGGCCACCTGGCGCAGATGGCGGGCCTGGCGGTGCAGAACTTCGTCTCCGCGGCCGTCGGCATCGCCATCGTGGCGGCGCTGATCCGCGGGTTCACCCGCAACAAGACGGACCGGCTGGGCAACTTCTGGGTCGACCTGGTGCGGATCAACCTGCGGCTGCTGCTGCCGATCGCCGTCGTGTTCGCGCTGGTGCTGGTGGCCAACGGCGTGGTCCAGAACTTCCACGGCTTCCACGAGGTCACCAACCTCGCGGGTGACGTCCAGAAGATCCCGGGCGGCCCGGTGGCCTCCCAGGAGGTCATCAAGGAGCTGGGCACCAACGGCGGCGGCTTCTTCAACGCCAACTCGGCGCACCCGTTCGAGAACCCGACCGGGTTCACGAACTGGCTGGAGATCTTCCTGATCCTGCTGATCCCGTTCGCGCTGCCGCGGGCCTTCGGCCGGATGGTCGGCGACAACCGCCAGGGCTACGCCATCGCGACGGTGATGGGCCTGTTCTGGGTGGCCTCGGCCGCTCTGATCACGCTTGCCGAGTCGCAGCACCAGGGCAGCGCCCTGCAGGCCGCGGGCGCCGCGATGGAGGGCAAGGAGCAGCGCTTCGGCATCGCCGCCAGCTCGCTGTTCGCCGCCTCGACCACGCTGACCTCGACCGGTGCGGTGAACTCCTTCCACGACTCGTACACGCCGTTCGGCGGCGGGCTGACGGTCTTCAACATGATGCTGGGCGAGATCGCGCCCGGCGGTGTGGGCTCCGGCCTGTACGGCATGCTGATCCTGGCGATTGTCGCGGTGTTCGTCGCCGGTCTGATGGTCGGCCGCACCCCCGAGTACCTGGGCAAGAAGCTCGGCGGCCGGGAGATGAAGTTCGCCTCGCTGTACATCCTCACCACCCCCGCACTGGTGCTGGTCGGCACGGGTGTGGCGATGGCCCTGCCGGGCGAGCGGGCCGGGATGCTCAACTCGGGCGCCCACGGCTTCTCCGAGGTGCTGTACGCCTTCACCTCCGCGAGCAACAACAACGGCTCGGCCTTCGGCGGTATCACCGTCAACACCGACTGGTACGACACCGCGCTCGGCCTGTGCATGGTGTTCGGCCGCTTCCTGCCGATGGTGTTCGTGCTGGCGCTGGCCGGCTCGCTCGCCCAGCAGCAGCCGGTCCCGGCCACCCCGGGCACCCTGCCCACCCACAAGCCGCTGTTCGTGGGCCTGCTGTCGGGCGTCGTCCTGATCGTCGTCGGCCTCACCTACTTCCCGGCCCTGGCTCTCGGGCCGATCGCGGAAGGTCTCTCCTCCTGATGTCCACCTCTACGCTCAACCCCGCACCGGCCGACAAGCCGGAGCCCGCCGCGCCGCACAGAGTGGCGAGCGGCCTGCTCGACCCGAAGCTGATCCTCGCGTCCCTGCCGGACGCGGTGAAGAAGCTCGACCCCCGGGTGATGATCAAGAACCCGGTGATGTTCGTCGTCGAGGTCGGCTCGGTGGTCACCACGGTCTCCGCGATCGCCGACCCGTCCGTGTTCGCCTGGGCCATCACCGTCTGGCTCTGGCTCACCACGGTGTTCGCCAACCTGGCCGAGGCCGTGGCCGAGGGCCGCGGCAAGGCCCAGGCCGACACCCTGCGCAAGACCAAGACCGAGAGCGTCGCCCGCCGGCTCACCGACTGGCCCGCCACCCGGGCCGAGGAGGAGGTGCCCGGCACCGAGCTGAGGCTCGGCGACCACGTGGTGGTCGAGGCCGGCCAGATCATCCCCGGCGACGGTGACGTGGTCGAGGGCGTCGCCAGCGTCGACGAGTCGGCGATCACCGGCGAGTCCGCGCCCGTCATCCGCGAGTCCGGCGGCGACCGCAGTGCCGTCACCGGCGGCACCAAGGTGCTGTCCGACCGGATCGTGGTGAAGATCGCCTCGGAGCCCGGCAAGTCGTTCATCGACCGGATGATCGCCCTGGTCGAGGGTGCCGCCCGGCAGAAGACGCCGAACGAGATCGCGCTCAACATCCTGCTGGCCTCGCTGACCATCGTCTTCCTGGTCGCGGTCGTGACCCTCCAGCCGATGGCCACCTACGCGGGCGCCCCGCAGTCGATGATCGTCCTGGTCGCCCTGATCGTGGCGCTCATCCCGACCACCATCGGCGCGCTGCTCTCCGCGATCGGCATCGCCGGCATGGACCGGCTGGTGCAGCGCAACGTGCTGGCGATGTCCGGCCGCGCCGTCGAGGCCGCCGGCGACGTCAACACCCTGCTGCTCGACAAGACCGGCACCATCACCTTGGGCAACCGCCAGGCCGCCGAGTTCCTGGCCGCCCCGGGCGTGTCCACCGACGAACTGGCCAGCGCCGCGCAGCTCTCCTCGCTCGCGGACGAGACCCCGGAGGGCCGCTCGATCGTGGTCCTCGCGAAGACCGAGTACGGTCTGCGGGCCCGCGCCCAGGGCGAGCTGACCCACGCCACCTGGGTGCCGTTCACCGCTCAGACCCGGATGTCGGGCGTGGACCTGGACGAGGCCGAGGGCGTCCACCAGGTCCGCAAGGGCGCGGCCGGTTCGGTCTCCAACTGGGTGACCGAGAACGGTGGTTCGGTCGGCGACGAGGTCGCCACCCTGGTCGACGGCATCTCCGCCGCCGGTGGCACCCCGCTGGTCGTCGCCACCAAGGTCGGCAGCGGGCCCGCCCGCGTCCTCGGGGTCATCCACCTCAAGGACGTGGTCAAGGAGGGCATGCGGGAGCGCTTCGACGAGCTCCGCCGGATGGGCATCAAGACCATCATGATCACGGGCGACAATCCGCTGACCGCCAAGGCGATCGCGGAGGAGGCCGGCGTGGACGACTTCCTCGCCGAGGCCACGCCCGAGGACAAGATGGCCCTGATCAAGAAGGAGCAGGAGGGCGGCAAGCTGGTCGCGATGACCGGCGACGGCACCAACGACGCCCCCGCGCTCGCCCAGGCCGACGTCGGCGTCGCGATGAACACCGGGACCATGGCGGCCAAGGAGGCCGGCAACATGGTCGACCTGGACTCCAACCCGACCAAGCTGATCGAGATCGTGGAGATCGGCAAGCAGCTGCTGATCACCCGCGGCGCGCTGACCACCTTCTCGATCGCCAACGACGTGGCCAAGTACTTCGCGATCATCCCCGCGATGTTCGCCGGGGTCTACCCGGGCCTGAGCCACCTCAACATCATGGGCCTGCACAGCCCCCAGTCCGCGATCACCTCGGCGATCATCTTCAACGCCCTGGTCATCATCGGCCTGATCCCGCTCGCCCTGCGCGGCGTGCGCTACCGCCCGTCCGACGCCAGCTCGCTGCTGCGCCGCAACATCGGGGTCTACGGCTTCGGCGGCCTGGTGGTGCCGTTCGTCGGCATCAAGCTGATCGACCTGATCGTCCAGTTCATCCCCGGCCTCAGCTGACGCAGGGAAGGAGAGAAAACCATGTCCAAGCCCCTGCCGACCATCCTCCGCACCCACTTCACCGCCCTGCGGGCACTCCTGGTGCTCACCGTGATCCTCGGGATCGCCTACCCCCTGCTGATCACCGGCATCTCCCAGGTCGCCTTCACCGACAAGGCCAACGGCTCGCCCGTGACGTCCGACGGAAAGGAGGTCGGTTCCAGCCTGATCGGCCAGAACTTCAACCTCCCGAAGAAGAACCCGGACGACCCGAAGGAGGAGGCCCTGCCGGACCCGAAGTGGTTCCAGCCCCGCCCCTCCGCGGCCGGGACCGGCTACGACGCCTCCTCCTCCAGCGCCAGCAACCTCGGCCCGAACAGCGAGGACCTGCTGAAGGCCGTCGAGGACCGCCGCGCCGCCGTCGCCGCGTTCGACGGCGTCGACCCGGCGAGCGTCCCGGCCGACGCGCTGACCGCCTCCGGCTCCGGCCTCGACCCGCACATCTCCGTCGCGTACGCCAAGGAGCAGGTCGACCGGGTGGCCGGGAACCGCGGCCTGCCGGTGGAGGCCGTGGCCAAGCTGGTCGACAAGTACACCGAGAGCCGCTCGCTCGGCTTCCTCGGCAACGAGGGCGTCAACGTCGTGCTGCTCAACAAGGCGCTCAGCGAGCAGAAGTGACATCACCTCGTACAGACGGGTGACCGGGCCGGCCCGCGTCCGCAGACGTGCACCACTTTTCGATGGAAAGAGCAGTGCCCATGGCTCGCGACCTCACCCCCGGCACCGGCAACCGCGGCGGCCGCCTGAGGGTGTACCTCGGCTCCGCGCCGGGGGTCGGCAAGACCTATCGGATGCTGGACGAGGCCCGGCGCAGACAGCAGCGCGGGGCCGACGTCGCGGTCGGGTACATCGAGTGCCACGGCAGACGCCACACCGAGGCCATGCTGGCCGGCCTGGACGTCCTGCCACGGGTCCGGCGCGCCTACCGGGACGCCGAGTTCGACGAGATGGACCTCGACGGGGTGCTCGCCCGCCGCCCGACCGTCGTGCTGGTGGACGAGCTGGCGCACACCAACGTCCCCGGCGGCCGGCACGCCAAGCGGTGGCAGGACGTCGAGGAGATCCTGGCCGCCGGGATCGACGTCATCACCACCGTCAACATCCAGCACCTGGAATCGCTGAACGACGTCGTCCGGAAGATCACCGGCATCCCGCAGCGCGAGACCGTCCCGGACGAGGTGGTCCGCCGGGCCGACCAGATCGAACTCGTCGACATGGCCCCGCAGGCGCTGCGCCGCCGGATGGCCCACGGCAACGTCTACCGGGCGGAGAAGGTGGACGCCGCGCTCTCGAACTACTTCCGGGTCGGCAACCTCACCGCCCTGCGCGAACTCGCCCTGCTCTGGGTGGCCGGGCGGGTGGACGAGGGCCTGCGCGACTACCGGGCCAGCCACAACATCGACCGGGTCTGGGAGACCCGCGAGCGGGTCGTGGTCGCCCTCACCGGCGGCCCCGAGGGCGAGACCCTGATCCGCCGCGCCGCCCGGATCGCCGACCGCACGGCCGGCGGCGAGCTGCTGGCCGTCCACGTCTCCCGCAGCGACGGCCTGGCCGGCGCCTCCTCCGGCGCGCTCGCCCAGCAGCGGCAGCTGGCGGAGGCCCTCGGCGGCAGCTACCACGTGGTGGTCGGCGACGACGTCCCCACCGCGCTGCTCACCTTCGCCCGTGCCCACCACGCCACCCAACTGGTGCTCGGCACCAGCCGCCGCGGCCGGATCAACCGCTTCCTCACCGGCCCCGGCACCGGGCAGACCACCGTGGACGCCTCCGAGGACATCGACGTCCACATGGTCACCCACGAGTTCACCGGCCGCGGCCGGCTGCCCTCGCTCGGCCGCCGCCACTCCCGGCGCCGCACCTTCGCCGGCTACCTGGCCGGCCTGGCGGTTCCCTGGCTGCTCACCGCCCTGCTCTCCCAGGCGCACCACAGCATCAACCTGACCACCGAAGCGCTGATCTTCCAGCTCGGCGTGGTCATCGTCGCCCTGCTCGGCGGAGCCGTGTCGGCCCTGCTGGCCTCGGTCGTCGCCTCAATGCTGCTGAACTACTACTTCATCCCGCCGATCCACAGCCTGACCATCGGCGAGACCAACAACATCGTCGCCCTGGTGGTCTTCGCCGCCATCGCGCTCACCGTCTCCACCGTGGTCGACCACGCCGGCCGGCTCACCAGCCGGGCCGCCCGCGCCACGGCCGAGGCCGAGACCCTCTCCACCCTGGCGGGCAGCGTGCTGCGCGGCGCCGACGCACTGCCCGCCCTGCTGGAGAAGTCCCGGACGGCCTTCGGCATGCGGGCCGTCGCCCTGCTCTCGCGGGTCGACGGCGAGGCGCTCGCGCACTGCGCGGGGGACCACCGGGGCGATGGCGACGGGCCGCACGAGACCACCGAGGTCCCGGTCGGCCCGGACGCCGTCCTGGTGCTCACCGGCCGCCGGCTGCCCGCCGCCGACCAGCGGGTGCTGACCGCCTTCGCCGCCCACGTCGCCGCCGCGCTGGAGCGCGACCGGCTGGCCGTGGTCGCCGCCGAGGTCGAGCCGATCAAGGCCGCCGACCGGATGCGCACCGCCCTGCTCGCCGCCGTCAGCCACGACCTGCGCACCCCGCTGGCCGCCGCCCGCGCCTCGGTCGGCTCGCTGCTCAGCCCCGACGTCGAGTTCTCGCCCGAGGACCAGTCAGAGCTGCTCGCCACCGCCGACGAGTCGCTGGTCAAGCTCACCCGGCTGGTCGACAACCTGCTCGACATGAGCCGCCTCCAGGCCGGCGCGCTCACCCTGCACCTCACCGAGACCCACCTGGACGAGATCCTGCCCCGGGCGCTGGACAGCCTCCCCGACCCGTACGCGCCGGTCCAGCCGCTCGACCTGGAGACCACGCCGCCGGTGCTCGCCGACCCGCCGCTGCTGGAGCGGGTGCTCGCCAACGTGATCACCAACGCGCTGCGGTACAACGCCCCCGGCGCGCCCGTCCTGGTCACCGCCAGCCACCACGCCGACCAGGTCGAGATCCGGGTGATCGACCGCGGCCCCGGCATCGCCCCCGAGGACCGGGACCGGGTCTTCCTGCCCTTCCAGCGCCTCGGCGACACCGACAACACCACCGGCGTCGGCCTCGGCCTCGCCCTCTCCCGGGGCCTCGCCGAGGCGATGGGCGGCAGCCTGGAGGTCGAGGACACCCCGGGTGGAGGCACCACCATGCTGCTCACCCTGCCCGCCGCCACCACCGGGCCCGCCGTCACCACAGCCCCCGCCACCTCAGCCCCCGCCGCCACCGAGCCCGGACACCCCGGGGAGGAATCGCGACATGAGTGAGATCCTGGTCGTCGACGACGAGCCGGCCCTCCTGCGCACCCTGCGGATCAACCTCAGCGCCCGGCAGTACGCCGTCCGCACCGCCGCCAGCGGCGGCGAGGCGCTCGACCGCGCCGCGCACAGCGCCCCGGACGCCGTCCTGCTCGACCTCGGCCTGCCCGACCTCGACGGGATGGACGTGCTGCGCGGCCTGCGCACCCGCAGCGCGATGCCGATCATCGTGCTCTCCGGCCGGACGGACGCCGCCGACAAGGTGGGCGCCCTGGACGCGGGCGCCGACGACTACCTCACCAAGCCGTTCCTGATGGAGGAACTGCTGGCCCGGCTGCGCGCCGTGCTGCGCCGGCCGCCGGGCGGTGTGCCGTTGGGCCGGCCGGTGATCGGCGACCACACCGTGGACCTCGCGGCCACCGCGGTGAACGGCCCGAACGGTCCGGTCCGGCTCACCCCGACCGAGTGGCGCATCCTCGCCCTGCTGCTCGCCAACCCCGGGCGGCTGGTGCCCGGGCGGCAGATCCTCCGCGAGGTGTGGGGCCCGGCCCAGGAGGGGCGCGGCAACTACCTGCGGGTCTACTTCGCCGGGCTGCGCCGCAAGCTGGAGCGCGATCCGGCCCGGCCGCGGCACCTGATCACCGAGCCGGGGATCGGGTACCGGTACGTGCCGTGACGGACCGGCGGGCGAGCGCCGGCGCTCGCCCTCGTCAACGAGCCGTCAAGAGCGCTCCGGTGGACGACAGGAGGGCGTCAAGGCCGTCCGGGGGCGGTGTTTCGCGGGCGTAGTGTCGGTGTCGAACGAGCGGCCCGGCTCCGTGTGGGGGAGGTCCGGGTCCGCTCCGGCAGCCGTCCGAGGACGGCCAGCAGGTGGGGGAGGGGC
>NZ_JBSHAP010000061.1:0-3227 GCF_053611565.1 Kitasatospora sp. NPDC054795 | reverse complement strand
TGCGGGCGCGTGTTATGTGTTGGTGTTGGTGGTGGTCCGGTGGGCGTCCTGGCCGTCCCGGGCCGGTGGTTGGGGGGGGGCGTGTCGTACCCGTTCGCGCGCCCCCATCTGTCGTCGGAGCCGGGTCCGTCCCCCGGATCAGCCGTCCGCGGCCCCGGACTGCCGGGGCAGCGCCAGCGCCACCGTGTCCGCGAACTCCCGGACCGCGCTGGTCCGGCTGACCACCCGGCCACTGTGCACCACCAGTCGGCTGTGCCCGCCCGCGAGCGCCCCGGCCAGGCTGTCCCCGCGCACCGCCAGCAGCTCCGCCGGGAACCCGGCGTCCACCCGGACCGGGGCCAGTCCGAGCGTTGCCCGGGCCTGGTTCGCCACCGCGTCGTACGCCGCCGCCGGGTCCAGCTCCCCACCGGCCGACAGCAGGTACGCCGACTCCAGCGGATCCGCCCGGCCGACCGGGTTGGACGGGTCGCGCAGCGCCCCGCTGCCCGCCGCCAGCGGCACCCGGGCGGCGGCCAACTCCCGTACCAGGCCCGGCCGCAGGCCCGTCGTCCGGCCCTCCAGACCGGTGCAGCCGCCGTTCTGCGGCAGGCAGACGACCCGGATCCCGCTGGTCGCCAGCACCGTCGACCCGCCCCGGGCCAGCGCCCCGCACGGGCCGAGCGTCACTCGCGGCCGTAGCGGTGCCAACGCGCCCGCCATCCGGGCGAGTTGGGCGGCGTCGGCGGCACCGGTGTGCAGGTCCACCGGACAGTCCGCCTCCCGGGCGGCCTCCAGCAGCAGCTGCACGTACCCGGCCGGGTCCGGATCCAGGTCCGGGCAGCCGCCGGCCGCGGTGGCGCCCAGCTTGAGCGCCTCGCGCAGCTGCGCCCGGCCGTCCGCGCCGGCCCGCCCGGTGAGCAGCCGGGGCATCGCCACCGCCTGGAGCTCGGCCAGCCCGCGCAGCTCCTGCCGGGCGGTGAGCACCGCCTCCAGCCGGCGCAGTCCGTGCACGTCGCCGATCCGGACGTGGGTGCGCTGGGCGGTGGCGCCGTAGCCGAGCGAGGTCAGCGCGGCCTCGGTGACCCGGCGGGTGAGGTCGGCCGGGGTGTCCGGCGGCGGGGCGGCCAGCGCGGCGGAGAACGCGGTGTCGTAGTGGGCGTGCGCCTCGGCGGGGGCCGGGAGCAGCAGGTAGCCGCGCAGGTCGATCCGGGCGCCGGTGGTGACGGTGGGCGCGCCGGGCAGGGCGGGCAGTGGGCCGAGGCTGCCGACGGTGCCGACCGCCTGGATCCGGTCGCCGCTGATCCGGACGTCCACCACCCGCCCGTCGGCCAGCCGGGCGCCGGTGAGGAGCAGGACCGGGCCGTGCCCGAGCGGGTTGGCCGCCGGGCCGGGTCCGGAGTGCGGCCCGTCGGCGGCTGCGCTGTCCATCGCCGGCTCCTTCTCGCGTCGGCCCGTGCGGTCGGCCCCGGGCCGCCGGCCCGTACCGCCGGGCGGTCCTCCCGATCAATGAGCGTCGAGCCTATGGGCCCGGGGGGCGGGGCGCCGGGAGGCGGGCAATAGTCGTATCGGGTCGGGCCGCGGCGCTCGCGGCCCGATCGAACGCCCGGCCTTGGATCGTCCGCCCGTACCCCTCACCCACCTGCGGTCTTCGCCGCGGGATACGGATTTCACCTCCGGGCGCGAAACGTGTAATCTCTTCCTCGTTCGCCCCTATAGCTCAGTCGGTAGAGCGTCTCCATGGTAAGGAGAAGGTCTGCGGTTCGATTCCGCATGGGGGCTCGGTGAGAAGCAGTCAGCCTCGGCTGTACTGTGGATCACTGTGGCGGTGTAGCTCAGTTGGTAGAGCAAGCGGCTCATAATCGCTGTGTCACCGGTTCAAGTCCGGTCACCGCTACCCCGCGTAGTCGGTCGGGAGATCGCACTCCCGGTCGGCTACTCTTGTTGTGTTCTTATTCGTTGTCCAAGGAAGGCACTCCCGTGGCTGCCACCGACGTCCGCCCGAAGATCACGCTGGCCTGCGTGGAGTGCAAGGAGCGGAACTACATCACCAAGAAGAACCGGCGTAACGACCCGGACCGTCTTGAGATGAAGAAGCACTGCCCCCGCTGCAACTCGCACACCGCGCACCGCGAGACCCGCTGACCCTGAAGTAGGGCGACGGGCCTGTGTGAACTCAGGTCTTCTGCTCCGGGCCGCATCCCTCACAGGGGGTGCGGCCCGGAGTTTTTTCGTATCCACCCGCGTTCCGAGGAGCTGCCATGGCGCTCGACCCCTCCTTCATCGGGCGTAGTTACCCGCCCACCGAGCCGTACGAGGTCGGCCGGGAGAAGATCCGCGAGTTCGCGACCGCGGTCGGCGACGCCAACCCGGCGTACACCGACCCGGAGGCGGCGAAGGCGCTGGGCCACCCCGACGTGATCGCCCCGCCGACCTTCCCGTTCGTGATCACCTACCGCGCGGCCGGCCAGGTGGTCGAGGACCCGGAGCTGGGCCTGGACTTCAGCCGGGTGGTGCACGGCGACCAGAAGTTCGCCTACACCCGCCCGGTGCGGGCCGGTGACCGGCTGTCGGTCGCGGTGACCATCGACAACATCAAGTCGCTGGCGGGCAACGACGTGCTCACCGTGCGCGGCGAGGTGACCGACGCGACCGGCGAGCACGTTGTGACGTCGGTCATGACCCTGGTGGCCCGGGCCGCCGACGAGGCGGGGGAGTGAACACGATGGCGATCAGCTACGACGAGGTCGAGGTCGGCACCGAGCTGCCGGCGCAGTCCTTCCCGGTGACCCGCGACACACTGGTGAGGTACGCGGGCGCCTCGGGCGATTTCAACCCGATCCACTGGAACGAGAGGTTCGCCCTGGAGGTCGGCCTGCCGGACGTCATCGCGCACGGCATGTTCACCATGGCCGAGGCGATTCGGGTGGTCACCGACTGGGTCGGCGACCCGGCCGCGGTGGTCGAGTACGGCGTGCGCTTCACCCGCCCGGTGCCGGTGCCGAACGACGGGGTCGGCGCGGTGGTCGAGGTCTCGGCCAAGGTCGCCAAGAAGCTGGACGACCGCAGGGTGCAGGTCGACCTTCTGGCCACCGCGGGCGGCCAGAAGGTGCTCGGGATGTCCCGGGCCGTGGTCCGGCTCGGCTGAGCCGTCCCTCCGGGCCGGGGGCGCCGGGGGGGCGCCCGCAGCACACCGGGCCGGGGCGGCGCGGCCGGGCGGGGTGAGGTGATTTGTTTGCTGAAGGTTGGTG
>NZ_JBSHAP010000060.1:43603-53603 GCF_053611565.1 Kitasatospora sp. NPDC054795 | reverse complement strand
TTGAGACCGTTGGCAGTCTGAAAATCACCCGTCACGCCCCTCTCCGCACCCACCCCCTGCGCCGCCCCCTCCCGCAGCGCGTCCCTCTCGCTGGGAGGGGCACCTTTCGCGCTGGGGTGGTTCGGGGTGCGGGCGCGTGGGCTTTTGGCCTGCGCGCCCGTTGGGGTGGGGGTGGGGGTGGGGTGTTGGGGTCAGGCGGCTTGGGCGGCTTGGGCGGCTTGGAGCCAGTTGGTGAACTCGCAGGCGAAGTGCCACTGGTGGCCGGTGGGGAGGAGGTCGGGGGCGGCTTCCGGGAACTGGACGGTGAGGCGGATGCGCAGGCCGTCGGGGGTGTCGGCGAATTCGTGGAGGACGTGGAGGACCTCGGTGTCGTCGGCGAGGGTGCCGGTGCCGCCGATGCGGACCGGGAAGGCGTCGTCGCCGGGGAGGTCGTGGTGGAAGCGGAGGAAGAAGCGGGCCGGGCCGGTGCCGATGGTTTCGATGATCTCGACCTGCTCGCCGGTGGAGTCGGCGAGGTAGTGCTCGGGGTTGGCGGCGAGCAGGGCGGCGCGGTCGCCGTCCTGCAGGCGGGCCTGCCACCAGGTGAGGAAGGTGTCGGCGTCGATGCCGGTGGCGGTGAGTTCGGTGACGGCGGTGCGCCGTCGGCCGGCGGAGGCCCGGGCCCAGCCGGCCAGGGCGGTGTCGGCGGCGGTGGTGTCGGGGGTGAGCAGTTCGCGCGTCCGGTCGTCGCCGAGGCGCTGCTTGAGCAGGCGCAGGGCGGCGCGGGCGCGGTCGAGTTCCCAGGCGAGGACGGCCTCCCGGGGGTGGGGGGTGCCGTCGATCTCGGTGCGGATGGTGAGGCCGGGCTGCATGGCGTCGCTCCTTGAAGAGGGCGAGAAGACGGAGGAATTTTCTCCGCTTCTGGTGACGCTAGCATAGGGGGAGAGATTTTCTCCGGTTAGGGAGTTGTGGATGAGGGCCGACGCGGAGCGCAGCCGGCGCAGGATCCTGGACGCCGCCTGCGAGGTGTTCCTGGAGCGGGGCCCGGACGCCCCACTGGACGCGGTGGTGCGGCGGGCCGGGGTCGGCCCGGGCACGCTCTACCGGCGGTTCCCCGACCGGGAGGCGCTGGTCCGCGAGCTGGTCACCGACCTGCTGGCCCGGCTCACCGAGGCCGCCGAGCAGGCGCGGGCGGCCGAGCCGGATCCGTACCTGGCGCTGCGCCGCTTCGTGCACGCCGCCGCCGATCTGCGGATGGGGGCGGCGATCGTGGTGCTGTTGGAGCACCTGGTGGTGGACGAGGAGCTGGTGGCCGTTCGCCGGGGCACCGTCGTGGCGGTCGAGGGACTGCTGCGGGCCGCGCGGGAGGCCGGGCGGCTGCGCCCCGACGTGGGGATGGGGGACCTGGTGCTGCTCTGCGTCCGGGTGTCCCGTCCGCTGCCGGGGGCGCTGGCGGCGCTGGACGCGGACGGCTCCCTGGTCCACCGGCACCTGGACCTCGCGCTGGCCGGGTTGGCCGGCGAACCGGACGGACCGCCCGGGCGCGCGTTGGGCTTCGACGAGGTGATCGCCGCGGCCGGGCGGCCCGGTGAGCCGGGTCCGGGGCGGGTGACAGAGTGACCGCCATGGACGAGGACGAGCTGGTACGGGCCTGGCGGGCGGTCGAGCGGGAGCCGGGGGCGGTGCTGCTGGACGGGTTCCACGCGCTGAAGCACGCGCTGCGGTTCGGGGGCGAGGTGCGGCGGGTGCTGACCGCCGACCGGGCGGCTCTGCTGGCGCTGGCGGGTGAGCTGGCGCCGGATGTCGTGCCGGCATTGGAGGGGCTCGCGGTGGAGGTGCCGGAGGCCGTGCTGCGGGGGCTGGTGCCGCGGTTGCACCCGACGGGGGTGGCCGCGTCGGCGGTGCGGCCCGGTGCTCGGGCGAACCGGGCGGTGCTGGCCCGCCGGCCGCGGACGGCGCCGGTGGTGGTGCTGGAGAATCCGCGCAACCTGGGGAACGTCGGGGCGGTGATCCGGCTGGCGGCGGGGTTCGGTGCCACCGGGGTGGTGACCACCGGGGATCTGGACCCGTGGCACCCGAACGTGCTGCGGGGCAGCGCGGGACTGCATTTCGCGACCGCGGTCGAGCGCTTGGATCCGGAGCAGCTGCCGGACGGGCCCCTGTACGTGCTGGATCCGGAGGGGGCGGACATCCGGGACGTGCCGTTCCCCGACGAGGCGCTGCTGGTCTTCGGCACCGAGCGGCACGGCGTGTCGGAGGAGCTCAAGGCGCGCGCCGACCACCTGGTGGCGGTGCCGATGCAGCCGGGGGTGTCCAGCTTCAACCTGGCGACCAGCGTCGGGATGGGCCTCTTCCACTGGATGTCGGGGCGGCGCTGAGGCGCGGTGCCCGGGTGGGCACCGCGCCCCGGCGGGGCCGTCAGGAGAAGAGCCGGCGCCAGGTGTCGGGGCCCGGGTAGCCGTCGGCCTCGCTGCCGCGCCAGCCCTGGGCCTGCTGGAAGGCCTGGACGGCGCGGCGGTCGCTCTCCGTCCAGCGCGGGCCGGGGCCGACGCCGTACGAGCCGCCGAAGCCCTTGCGGACCAGCTGTTCGCCGAGCAGACGTACGTGGTCGTTGTTCTGGCCGGGGCCGAAGTACTGCGCACCGGGGAAGGCCGAGCCGCCGGTGGTGGGCGGCGGGGGCGGCAGCGGGGTGCCGGTTCCGCCGCCGATGTCGCGGCCCTTGCCGTTGACCAGGTAGTCCCAGGTGTCCTTGCCGGGGATGCCGTCGGCCTCGTTGCCGCGCCAGCCCTGGGCCTGTTGGAAGGCCTGGGTGGCCTTGCGGTCGGCCTCGCCCCAGCGAGGGCCGGGGCCCTCGGAGTAGAACGCGGCGCCGCCGCGCCGCACCAGCAGTTGGCCGAGCCTGGTGACGTACGCGTTGTTGGCGCCGGGGCCGAACTTGGCGGTGCCGGGGAAGGCGGTCGAGGAGGTGCCGCCGCCGTCGTTGCCGCCGGTGGACAGGCCGGTGTAGCGGTACGGGACGTAGCCGCCGGAGTTGTTCCAGTACGCGTACGGGGTGGAGCGCTTCTTGGTGGCGGGGCCGGTCTGCTCGTAGGCGACGTACTTGGTGCGGGAGGAGTCGGTCCAGCCGCCGAAGATCACCACGTGCGAGCCGGCCTGGGGGTTGGCCGGGTTGTTGTAGATGAGGACGTCGCCGGGCTGGAGGTCGTTCTTGCCGATCCGCTCGGCGAAGCCGGGCAGTGTCCAGGTGGTCTGACTGCTGCCCAGGCCCCAGGCCATCGAGACGAAGCCGGAGCAGTCCTGGCGGTAGCCGTCCGACCAGTAGCGGCTCATGCTGTACGGCACGCCCTGGTCGACCCAGGTCTGGGCGCGCTGGATGATCTGGGCCCGGGTGAGCGGCGCCGCGGCGGTGCGCGGGGCGGCGAAGGCGCGGGCGCCGGGGACCTGGCCGTAGAGGCCGCTGACCTCGCCCTGGGGGGTCTGTGACCGGGCGCTGCTGCTGCCGCCCGGGGTGGGGCCGGGTGCGGGGGCCGCGGTGGCGGCGCCGGCGGCGGCCGTTCCGCCGCCTATCGCGGTGCCCGCGGCGGCCATCAGGACGGCGGCCCGGCGGCGGACGCTGCGGGCGGCGGCGTGGCCGCCCTCGTGGACCGGCGCGGCGTGCAGCCGTGCGCGTCGGCGGGCGTTGCAGCCCCCGCATATGCAGTCCTCCGCCGGTTCGACGTCGTCGAACTCGATGAGCGGGGACAGGGGGTCGGTCAGGGTCATGCTCCGCCTCTTTCCCGGACTATTCCGCGTGTTATCCGGACCAAAGTCCCAAAGCGGGCGGGATGAGTCACGGTGGGTTAGGCCGAACGGGTGAGACCCGTTCGGCTCCCGGACGTGGCGTCGATCGGCGGGAATTGTCGGACAGGCCCCGGGAGAAGTGAGGTGCGGTCAGCGCGGGATGGCGGTCGAGTACTCGGGGTCGCTCCAGGTCAGCGGGGTGGCGTCGGCCAGTTCGACGACGCCGGTGACGGTCAGTTCGACCATCCGTTCGGCGCCCGGGACGCCCCGCCGGGCCTCCTCGGACCAGTCGGCGCGGGCCTCGCCGGTCACCAGCAGCGCCCCGCCGGTCTCCCAGTCGGGCAGCAGCAGGCCGGCGCGCCGGTCCAGCTCCAGGTTCCCGAGCGTCAGGAACATGCTGTTGCCCGGGTACTCCGGCCAGCGCAGCCGGTCCGGTGCCACCGGTTGCAGGAAGCCGGGGAGGCCGCCGCGGTGGGAGGCGTCCACGCTGCCGTCCGGGCCGGTGCTGGCGATGAAGAAGGTGTCCGCGGTGGCCGCCGCCAGGCGCTGCGCGGTGGTCAGCGCCGGACCGGTGGCGACCGCGCGGGGCGGGCCGGCGACCGGGCGGTCCGTCGGGGTGCGGCGCTGGATGTACTTCGGGCAGTTGGCGACCACTTCCTCGGCGTGCACCAGCAGCCCGCCCCGGCCGTCCGGGACGGAACGCCCGTTGAGCCGCATCCGGCGCCGGCCGGCCGGGTCCAGTGCGATGGTGCCGACCCGGGCCGGGCGGTCCAGCGCTCCGGCCAGCGGGTCGGCCCCGGCGGGGAGGGCGGCGACGGCCAGGGTGTGTTCGTCCGGGGCGGAGAGGAAGCCGGCCGGGCCGGCCAGCTGGGTGGCCCAGACCCGGCCGTCCCGGTCGGCGGCGCCGACGACCAGCATCCGGCGCTCGGTCAGGAAGCGGGCGGCGACCGTCGGGACGGTGCGGCGGATCGACCGGCCGGCGTGGTCGGCCCGTCCGGTCCGGTCGGCCCGGGCCTGGACGGTCCGCTCGCCGGGGTGGTACGGCGTGCTGGTGGTCATGGTCGGCTCCCTGGCGGTGGTCGCGGCGCGTTCTAGAAGAAGCCGCAGGTCGGGGCGGCGGCGGTGGGGGCTTCGGCCTCGGTCCCGTCCACGCCGGTGCGGGTGTAGACCTCCAGCCGGATGCCGTCCGGGTCGGTGAAGAAGATGCCGCCGGAGGCCGAGCCCTCGCTGTGCGGGACGACGCCGTCGTAGGCGAACTCCGCGCCGAGCCCGCGCAGCAGCCGTTCGGTGGCGCGGACCTCGTCGAGGCTCTCGACCTCGAAGGAGAGGTGGTGCAGGCCGGGGCCGGTGGTGGCGAAGGTGCCCGCGCTCTGCTGCCAGAGCGTCACCACCAGGCGGCCGTCGCGGCCGAGCAGGGCGTAGCGGCGTTCGGGGTCGGTGCCTTCGGCGGTGACCTCCAGGCCGAACACGGCGCGGTAGAAGTCGAGTGAGCGGGCCAGGTCGGTGACGTTCAGTCCCACGTGGCCGGTCTGCAGGGTGCGGAGCTGGGTGGTGGCGGACATGCCTGGTCACTCCCGGAGGCTTCGGCGTCCGGCGAGGCTGCTGCCTAACCGGTACTCATGAGAGTAGGAGTTAGGTGATGCAGCGTCAATCAGTAAATGGCACTGGAACGGTTAGGTTTTGCGGTGGGCACGCGAAAGCCCCGCCGGGCCTGACCTTGGGTCCCGACGGGGCTCGGAAGGAGGGAGGGCCCGGCCCCTGTTAGGCCCACTCCCAGCGGATGCCGATGTGGCCCGGCTGCTGGTCCGGGGCCAGGACGTGGGCGCTCGCCGAGGCGCCGATCCACAGCTGTTCGCGGCGGTGGTCGACGTCGGCGCCGGGCTCGCGGTCGTAGCGCTCGCAGTGCGCGGGGACGGCCGCCGGGTCGAAGTGCACCTGGAGCACGTACTCGCGCACCGGGCTGGCGAAGCGGCGGCTGTACTCCATGGTCGGGCCGCCGGGCGGGATCTCCACCTCGTACTCGAAGACCGTGCTGTCGCCGAGGCCGAGCGGGCGGTCCAGCATCAGCTCGGCGACGATCAGCCCGGCCTCGGGGCGGCGGCGCACCCGGCCCAGCCGGCCGTGCCGCACCGAGGTGATCTCGGGGCAGCCGGCCGCCTCCTCGTCGGCCATGTGCACCACCAGGCAGCGGCCGACGCCGCCGACCGTGGCGCGCACCACCTGGCGCATGCGCAGCAGGTTGCCGCGCCGCTCGGCGTCCACGTAGTAGGAGTCGTGGATGCTCAGCCGCTCCAGCTCGCCGGCCGGCGGGGCGTTCAGCTCGGCGAAGATGTTGGCGATCTCCTGCTCGCCCGGCCAGACGTCCTCCAGCCCGAGGTGGCAGGTGTTGGCCGCGGCGGCCCAGCGGCCGCGCGGGCGCGGCGGGCCGAGCAGGGAGGAGAGCGCGCTGTGCGGCAGGCCGAGCAGTTCCTCCAGCAGGTGGACGGCGCGCAGCGAGCTGGCCCGTTCGGGCTGGCTGCGGCCGCGCCGCCAGTAACTCAGGGTCGTGACACTGACCCTGACGCCACGTCCGGCGAGGGCGGCGCGGATGCGGTCCAGGCTGAGGCCGCTGGCCTCGATGGCCAGGTGCAGGGTGTCGGCGAAGCCGCCGACCGGGGCGAGCCGGCCGGGCGGTGGTGCGGGGGCGCCGGCAGGAGCCGGTCCGGGGCGCTCCGTGTGCGACCCGACCAGCCGCAGTCGCGCGGCGTCCTGTGGTTGCTGTGCGGCCATGCGGTGACCCTCCCCACCAGGTGAGTTCGGCGGGACCGGGCCGGCGCCGGGGCGCGCCGCCAGCGGCTTCACCGAGCTTTGGGGAACCCTATGCACGGTCGAGAGGCTACGTCATCAGTCGTGCGTATGACAGTGGTCACGGCAGGTGGACCGAAGGGTTAGCGATCTTGAAACAGTCCGGAAACACGAGCCGCCGACCTGGGCCCGCACACCGCCGTGGGCGGGCCCGGACGGACACCGCCGGGGCGGGCCCTGACGGCTCCGCCCCGGCGGGGGTTCGGTGGTGCTACCGGTCGGTGATCAGCTCACGTTCAGCGCGACGTCGTCGATCACGAAGCTGGTCTGCTGCGACGAGTCCTCGGTGCCGGTGAACTTGATGGTCACGGTCTGGCCGGCGAAGGAGGTCAGGTCCAGGGTGCGCTGGACGTAGCCCGCGGCGGCGTTCGCGTTGGAGTAGGTCGCCAGCGTGGTGCTGTTGGCCTGGACGGTCAGCTTGTCGTACGCGGTGGTGCCGGTCTCCGCGGTGTCGATGTGCAGCCAGAAGGTCAGCTTGGCGGAGGCGCAGCCGGCCGGGATCGAGACGGTCTGCGACATGGTGTCGGTGTGGGCCGAGCCGTAGCCGTTCATCCAGGCCTTCCAGCTGCCCGAGTGGGCCGCCTGGGAGGAGCTGTTGTCGACCACGCCGCTGGAGGTGGTCCACGGGGAGGCGGTGCCGGTCTCGAAGCCGCCGTTGGTGACGAGCTGGGCGGCGGTGCAGCCGCCGGACGGCGGGGTGGTGCCGCCGCCGAGCAGGGCGGTGGTCAGCGCGTCGGCGACCGGGGAGCCCCAGCCGGTGACCTGGTCGTAGCCGGCCTTCGCGGAGAAGTCCTGGTTGGCGCCGGTGGTCACGTCGTGGAAGGTGCTGCCGTAGGCGCTGCTGTTCGCGACCGAGTACAGCCGCGGGCTCGCCTCGCCCAGGACCGGCTGCCCGGCGGTCTTGGCCTTCTGGTTGAACTGGGCCGCGTAGCCGGACCAGAGCGGCGCGGCGGCGCTGGTGCCGCCGTAGACCTGCCAGCCGCCGGCGGTGTAGATCGCGAAGCCGCTGGCCGGGTCGGCGTTGGAGGAGACGTCCGGGACGGTGCGCATGGTGCCGCTGACACCGGTGCCGGTCTGCCAGCTCGGCTTGGCGAACACGGTGGAGACACCGCCGCCGGCGGTGCTCCAGGCGCTCTCCGAGGAGTAGGCGTTGCCGCTGGAGACCTTGAGGTTGGTGCCGCCGACGCCGGTCTGGTGCGGGCTGGAGGCCGGGAAGTCGACCGCCTTGACGGAGGAGCCGCTGGTGGAGCGGGTGCAGTCGCGGGAGCCGTCGTCGCCGGAGGCGGAGAAGATCGAGATGCCCTGGGCGGCGGCCTGCTTGAAGGCGTTGTCGACCGCGGTCATCGAGGAGGCGGTGGTGTCCGGCTCGCAGGAGCCCCAGGAGATCGAGACCACCGAGACCTTGTTGTCGGTCACGATCTTGTTGGCCATGTCGATCTCGCCCTGGTCGCTGTTGGGCGCCTCGTAGACCAGCTGGGTGGCCTTGGGCGCCGCGCCGCGGACGATCTCGCTGTCCAGCTCGACCTCGCCCTGGCCCTGGCCGGGGGCGGAGTCGTAGTTGGCGCCGTCCACCGAGACGGTGGAGACGGCCGGGCCGGACAGGCCGTACTGGGAGTCGTAGGTGGTCAGGTTCGAGGACTTGTAGCCGTCGAACTCCCACAGCGCGACCGTGGTGCCGGTGCCGTCCGCGCCGGTCTTGTTGAGGTTGTACGCGCCGGTGTACTGGGCCGGGGCCATGCCGCTCGGGGTGGCGCTCGCCGCGTTCGGGGTGACCGCGTTCGGCGTGGCGATGCGGTTCTTGCGCACCGCGTGGTTGTCCAGGCCGCTGATGCCCTGGACCACGGCGGCCAGGTCGGAGGGGATCGAGGCCGCGGCGTCGTTGGCGAAGAAGGCGCGCTGCAGCTGCGGGTCCAGGTACGAGCTCTCGTGGGTGCCGAAGGCCTGGGAGACCTGGGCCGCGGTGCCGTGGGCGTTGACCACCTGGCGGTTGGCGCTCACGTCGCCGACGGTCAGGCCCTGCTGGGCCAGGTACGTCCTGACCTGGTCGACGGCGGCCTGGGTCGGGCCGAACCGCGCGGTGAACTGCTCCGGCGTCAGGTAGTGGCCGTACTCCGGGGTGCCCGGGGTGGCGACGGCGGTGAGGAAGCGGTCCAGGGCGTCGGTGTCGCGCAGCTTCAGGCTGACGGACACCGCGATCTGCTGCGCGGCCGGAACGTCACCCTTCTTCTCCGAGTGGGCCACTGCGGGGTTCACGGTGTTCGGCAGGGCGACGCGCGGGGTGGCGTTGGGCGTGGCGGCCTGCGCGGTGGAGACACCGAGCGAGACGGCGGTCAGCGGCAGCACGGCTATCGCCGCGGCGAGGGCAAGGGAGCGGGGACGCAACGGATCCTCCTCTGGCCGGCTGTGGGGGCCGGCAAGGGGCCAGGCGTTCAGGGGGTCGAGAACGCTGGCTCGAACATGACAGAACCCGTGTGCGAATTGGCTCATGGCCGGGCAATTCGTTGCTAAAAAACAGTCAACTGTGGAGAGTGGGGAACTCGGCGGTTCCATTCAGTGAATGACCGGGATTCCGGGGCCGGTCCGGACCGGTTCGGCCGAAGGGGGCGGACGTAGAATCGGACCGATCCGAGGGAGAGCCATGACCGATGCGCAGCCCGACCCGAGGGACCCGCGACCGCTGATCGGCGAGCCGCTCGCGCTCGACCTGCTCAACACCCGCTGGGCCGGAACGCCCGTCAACGACCTGCTCACCGACGTCGAGGGGTACGCGATCTGGCTCTCCTCCGCCGGGCTGGGCGAGCGCTGCGCGGCCGACGAGGCGGGCCTGGCGGCGATCCGGCAGACCCGCGAGGCGATCCTGTCGGCCGCCCGGGACGCCCGCGAGCAAGGCGAGTTGGGTGCCGCGGCGCGGGACGGACTGGACGCGGTGCTGGCGCGCGGACGGATCCGGCGCACGGCGGCACCGGGTGGGGCCGAGGACCGGATCGAGGCCGACGGGCCGCAGTGGCTGGCGCCCTGGCTGGCGGCGGACGGCTTCCTCGCGCTGCTCGGCGAGGGGGCCCACCGGGTCAGGCAGTGCGCGCACGAGGCGTGCATCCTGCACTTCTTCGACGCCTCGCAGAACGGCCGCCGGCGGTGGTGCCGGATGGCGGTGTGCGGGAACCGGGCGAAGGCGGCGCGGCACTATGTGAAGGCCCGGGGCTGACCGGCGGGCCGGCGGGCTGACGGGCTGACGGGCTGACGGGCGGGCTGGAGCAGTGCGGGTGGGCCGGAGCAGTGCGGGTGGGCCGGAGCAGTGCGGGCGGGGGGGGGGGGGGCCCCCCCCCCCCCCCCCGCCCCCCCCCCCCCCCCCGCCCCCCCCCCCCCCCCCCCCGGGGCGGGGGGGGGGGGGTATAAA
>NZ_JBSHAP010000060.1:0-43593 GCF_053611565.1 Kitasatospora sp. NPDC054795 | reverse complement strand
TTTTATCGCCCGGGGGGGGGGGGGGGGGGGGGGGGGGGGCGGGGGGGGGGGGGGCGGGGCGGGGGGGGGGGGCCCGGCGCCCCCCGCCCCCCCCCCCCGCAGGACGGTCAGGCCGGGTTGCCCAGCCAGTCGGTGAGGGCGGTGCGGAGCTCGCCCTGGCCGGGGTCGACGGCGCCCCAGGCGACGTAGCCGTCCGGGCGGATCAGCAGGACGGTGTCACGCAGCTTGCCGTGCGGGTCGGCGGGGGCGGCGCAGACCACGCGGTCGGTCCAGGGCTCGGCGGCGGCCAGCTCGTCATTGCTGACCAGGACGAACTTCCCGGCGCGCAGCGCCTCGTAGAGCCGCTCCGGGGCGGCGGGGGCGCCCTCGACGGGCTTGCTCAGGGCGGTCAGCCGCAGGTCCGGGACGCGCTTGCCGACCTGCGGGTGGGCGTCCTTGGGGGCGGGGTAGGAGATGCCGATGCCGGAGACCAGCCTGGCGCCGCGCTCGGTGACCGGGTCGAGGTGGCCGCCCAGCGCGGTCAGCGCCCCGCGCAGGGCGCGGGTGGGGGCGGACTCGGCGAGCGCCAGCCGGATCAGCGCGCCGGAGGTGCGCAGCACCGTCCGGCCGACCGGGTGCCGCTCGGTCTGGTAGGTGTCCAGCAGGGCGTCGGTGGCGTGGCCCCGGAGCGCGGCGGCGAGCTTCCAGGACAGGTTGGCGGCGTCCTGGAGGCCGGTGTTCATGCCCTGGCCGCCGGCCGGGGAGTGGCAGTGCGCGGCGTCGCCGGCCAGGAAGACCCGGCCGGAGCGGTAGTTGGGGGCCTGTCGCTCGTCGCTGTGGAAGGTGGAGCTCCAGCGCACCTCGTGCAGGCCGTAGTCCTCGCCGAGGATGGCCCGGGTGAGGTCGGTGAGCTGCTCGGTGGTGGGGGTGGTGCCGTCCGGGTACCGCTCCTCGCGGTCCCAGGCGATGATCCGGAACCAGCCGTCGCCGAACGGGGCGATGAAGGCGAAGCCGGCCTGGTTGGCGCCGACGGTGATCGCCTGGGCGGGCTCGCGGTCCAGCCGGACGTCGGCCAGCACCACCGAGTCGACCACGGACTCCCCGGGGAACGGGATGCCCAGCAGGTCGCGGACGGTGGAGTGGACGCCGTCGGTGGCGACCGCGTACGCGGCGCGGTGGCTGTGCCCGTCCCGGGTCTCCAGCGTCACGCCCTCGGCGTCCTGGTGCAGCCCGGTGACCTCGGCGCCGCGCAGCACGGTCGCGCCGGCGTGCTCCGCGCGCTCCAGCAGCACCCGCTCGACGTTGTACTGCGGGGTGATCAGGACGAACGGGAAGCGGGTGGGCAGCGAGCCGAGGTCGATGCCGAAGCGGTCGAACATCCTCAGTTCGGCGAGCGGACGGCCGGTGGCGATCAGCTCCTCGGCCAGGCCCCGGGCGTCCAGCAGCTCCAGGCTGCGGGCGTGCACGGCGAAGGCCCGGGTGAGGTTGGACTCGGCGGCCCGCTTCTCCAGCACCGTGACGCCGACCCCGGCGGCGGCGAGGTCGCCGGCCAGCAGCAGTCCGGTCGGTCCGGCACCGACGATCAGGACGTCGGTTTCGGTCGTCGGCTTCACGGCCATGTATTCAGCTCCCGTTCCTCGGAGGGCGGTCGGACGCCGTTCCCGGCGTTCTCCCAGCCTCCATCATCGCGGGCGCCGTCGGGGCTGTGAACCGCCGGGTCCCGGCGGTGGGTGACCGCCGGGACCCGGGTGCGCGTCGAACGGCTCAGGCGTGCCGGCGGATCTCCACCGTGCGGAACCGGTTGGCGACGAACGCGCCGTCGCAGTAGGCCGCGTTGGCGGCCGGGTTGGCGCCGGTGCCGTGCAGGTCGGAGAAGGCGGCGGTCTGGTTGGGGTAGACCCCGCCGGTGAGGTTGAGCGAGAGCGAGACGCCGGAGTCCAGCGCGGCCTCGACCAGCAGCGCCTCCACCGCGGGCGAGGTGGTGTAGCCGGAGGCGGTCATGGCGCCCTTCTCGCGGACCGTCGTGCGCAGCAACTCGACGGCGGCGGCGGTGGATTCGACGGCGACGGCGAAGGAGACCGGGCCGAAGCACTCGCTGCGGAAGACCGCGCGGTCGTCCGGCTTGTCGGCGTCCAGCTTGACCAGAGCGGGGGTGCGGACGGTCGCGCCGGGGAAGTCCGGCGAGGTCACCGCGCGCGGGGCGAGGGCGAGTTCGCCGTACTCGCCGCCGGCCGCGGCGGCCGAGCGCTGGAGCACCCCGGGGTTGACCACGGCGCCGAGGATCGCCGCGGCGCGGGCGTCGTCGGACAGCAGGCCCTCGATGGCGCCGGCCAGGTCGGAGACCACCTGGTCGTAGGACTTGTCGCCCTGGTCGGTGGCGATGCCGCCGCGCGGGATCAGCACGTTCTGCGGGGTGGTGCACATCTGGCCGCTGTAGAGCGAGAGCGCGAAGGCCAGGTTGCCCAGCATGCCCTTGTAGTCGTCGGTGGAGTCGATCACCACCGCGTTGACGCCGGCCTTCTCGGTGTACACCTGCGCCTGCTTGGCGTGCTCCTCCAGCCAGTCGCCGAAGGCGGTGGAGCCGGTGTAGTCGATCAGCTTGATCGCCGGGTGGACGGCGAGCGTCTGGGCGACGGTGCCGCCCTCGTGCTCGGCGGCCAGGCAGACCAGATCGGCGTCGAAGCCGGCCTCGGCGAGCACCTCGCGGGCGATCCGCACGGTGAGTGCGAGCGGCAGCACGGCCCGCGGGTGCGGCTTGACCAGCACCGGGTTGCCGGTGGCCAGCGAGGCGAACAGGCCCGGGTAGCCGTTCCAGGTGGGGAAGGTGTTGCAGCCGATCAGCAGCGCGAGGCCGCGCGGGACGACGGTGAACTCCTTGGTCATCACCAGCGGGTCGCGCTTGCCCTGCGGCTTGGTCCAGCCGGCCTGCCGGGGCAGCCGGGTCTGCTCGGCGTAGGCGTAGGCGACGGCCTCCAGGCCGCGGTCCTGGGCGTGCGGGCCGCCGGCCTGGAAGGCCATGCCGTAGGCCTGGCCGGTGGTGTGCATGACGGCCTGGGCGAACTCGTGGGAGCGGGCGTTGATCCGGTGCAGGATCTCCAGGCAGACGGCGGCGCGCTCCAGCGGGGTCGCGGCGGCCCAGCCGGGGCGGGCGGCGGTGAGCGCGGCGATCAGCGCGTCCGGGGCGGCGTGCGGGTAGGTGATGCCCAGCTCGACGCCGTACGGGGAGGCCTCGCCGCCGACCTGGTCGCCGTCGGTGGGGTGGCCGTCGAGGGCGAAGGGCTTGCCGAGCAGGGCGTCGAAGGCGGCCTTGCCGTCCGCCGGGCCGCTCTCGCCGTAGGCCTTCGGGAACTCGGGGTAGGGCGACCAGTAGTCGCGCTCGGTGGCGGCGGTGAGCGCGGCGTCCAGGGTGGCCTGGTGGCGCTCGACCAGCTCGCTGACGAGGGGGTGGGTGACCGCTGCGGACATCTGTGCGCTCCTCGGAGGGCCTCGAAAAGCAGGACGGGACACGTCACAGAGTAACCGAACGATCGGTCGGCTCAAGGGGGTGCAGCGGGGGAATCCGGCGGGAACGCACAGGGGGCGCGTCCCTGGCGGACGCGCCCCCGTGGGCTCGGGTGATCCGGGTCTACGGCACGCCGAGCTCGAAGAGGATGTACCCGGCGTACCAGCCGGAGGCGACCGCCCCGGTCCCCAGGACGGTGGCCAGCACCGGCAGGCTCAGCTTGCGCATCGCCACCGCCAGCGCGATGAACAGCGGGAACACGGGCATCAGGTAGCGCGAGACGTTGCCGAAGATGCCGAGGCTGCCGAGCACCGAGACGATCGTGGCCAGCGTGTAGGCGGTCAGCACCAGCGGCGGGCGCAGCCGGACCAGCAGCACGATCAGCACCGGCAGGCTGAACACGATCAGGGTGGCGAGGAGGTCCGGCACCGGGAAGCCGTAGGGGTAGTCGCTGCGGCCCAGCATCACCCCGCGGATCGCGTGCCAGGTGCCCTGGCCCCAGTCGAAGTAGTGCATCCAGGCGTCCTGCTGGATCCGGAAGTAGCCGCCCCACTCGCCCGTCCGCCAGCCCACCCAGCCGACGTAGCCGAGCAGGCCGACCGGGGCCAGCACCATCGCGGTCAGCGGGCGCAGGACGCCGCTCTCCCGGCGGTACAGCTCGACGATCGCGGCCAGGCCGACGGCACCGATCAGGGCCGCGGAGGTGGGCCGGTTGAGCCCGGCGACCAGGGTGATCACCCCGGCCGCGATCCACTGCTTGGTCATCACGCAGTAGCAGGCCCAGGCGGCCAGCGCGACGAACAGCGAGTCCGAGTAGACGGCCCACTCGGCTCCCGACCCCGGGACGATCGCCCAGATGCCGGCCGCGATCACGCCCGAGCGCGCGTCTCCGGTGAGCTTCTCCACGACGGCGTAGATGCCGGCCGCGGCGAACAGCGAGGACACCACCGAGACGAGCATCCCGGCGCCGTACAGGCCGAGGCCGGTGGTCTCCGAGACCATCCGCATCAGGCCCGGGTAGAGCGGGAAGAAGGCGGCCGAGTTCTGCTCGATGGTGTAGCCGATCGGACCGTTGGGGATCGGTACGAGCGCCGGGTGGTAGCCGAACTGCGCCACCTGCTGGTACCACCAGCCGTCCCAGGTGGCCAGCACGTCCCAGGGGTTGGCGCCGCCGCCGAACCGGGCCGGCTTCTTGGCGTAGTCACCGGCGAAGGAGAGCAGCTTCATGAAGACGGTGAAGCCGATCAGCTTCAGCACCGCGTAGCACCACACGGCCGGTCCGTAGCGGACCACCAGGTGGCGGCCGCGTT
The DNA here is from genome assembly GCF_053611565.1 of Kitasatospora sp. NPDC054795. NCBI lineage: Bacteria > Bacillati > Actinomycetota > Actinomycetes > Kitasatosporales > Streptomycetaceae > Kitasatospora > Kitasatospora sp. NPDC054795. The sequence continues at coordinate 38,802 of NZ_JBSHAP010000060.1, read as the reverse complement.
CCTGCCAGGTGCGCCCGGTGTCCGCCGGCTCCTCGCTGCGCTGCTCTGGCATGTCGGAGGCGACTGCCGGTATTGCGTTCATCAGCCGTGGACCCCAGTGCTCTGGACGTGGACGGATCGTCCGGAGATTCTAGGGCCTGCTTTTCCGGGTTGGTGTGGACCAGTCGGACCCGATCGCGTAACGCGGGGGGCGGCCGGGGATACTCGGAGGATGGCCGATCACACCACGCGCACCGCCTACACCGTGGAGTCACTGCTCGCGGTGACCGTCGACGTGTTCAACGAGCGCGGCTACGACGGCACTTCCATGGAGGACCTGTCCCGGGCGGCCGGGATCTCCAAGTCATCCATCTACCACCACGTGCGCGGCAAGGAGGAACTGCTGCGGCTGGCGGTCGGGCGGGCGCTGGACGGGCTGTTCGCGATCCTGGTCGAGCCGGCCGCGGTCCGGGGCCCGGCGGTGGAGCGGCTGGAGCACGTGGTGCGGCGCACCGCAGAGGTGCTGCTGGAGGAACTGCCGTACGTGACGCTGCTGCTGCGGGTGCGCGGCAACACGGCCACCGAGCAGTGGGCGCTGGAGCGCCGGCGGGACTTCGACCACCAGGTGGCCGAGCTGCTGCGGGCGGCGGTCGCGGACGGCGCGCTGCGCGCGGACGTGGAGCCCAGGCTGGCCACCCGGCTGCTGTTCGGGATGATCAACTCGATCGTGGAGTGGTACCGGCCGGGGCTCAAGGCCGCCGACGGGGTCGCCGACGCGGTGGTCCACCTGGCCTTCGACGGGCTGCGGGCGCGCTGACCGGACCGGCCCGCCGCGGTGGGCCGACCGGTGGGCCGATCGGTGGGACCGGCGGGCCGGCCGGTCGGATCGGCGGCCCGACCGGTCAGATCGGCGGCACCTGGTCGGTCTCCTCGAAGACCAGCATGGTCCGGGTGCCGAGCACCTGGGGAATGGACTGGATGCTGCCCAGCACCAGCTCCCGCAGGGCCTGGGTGTCGGCGGTGTGCACCAGCAGCAGGACGTCGAAGTCCCCGCCGACCAGCGCGATGTGCGCCACCCCGGGCAGCTCCAGCAGCCGTTCGCGCACCGTCCGCCAGGAGTTCTGGACGATTTTCAGGGTGACGTACGCGGACGCGGTCTGACCGGCCCGTTCGTGGTCCACCCTGGCAGTGAAGCCGCGGATGATGCCGTCCTCGACCATTCTGGAGATCCGGGCGTACGCGTTGGCCCGGGACACGTGCACCCGCTCGGCCACCGAGCGGATGGAGGCGCGACCGTCCTGCTGCAGCAGCCGAAGGATCGACCGGTCGACCTGATCGAGTCTGGACATCTGTTCAGCAGACATGACCCCCCACCCCCACCGATTGGACACACTGCCACCAGTCGACCGCCGAACAGGCCGAATGTCCACCACCTTGTCACGCTTCTGGTCAAGATGAACAGACGACCGAACAATCGGTAGGGAGCCCCCGCCACCCCTGGAGGTGCCCCGAGATGACCGTTCTCGACCACAGACACCACACGAGCGTGCCCGGCTGGCTGCCCGGGGCCACCGCTCCGCGCACCGACCCGGCGCCCCTCCTCCCGGACCCGTCCCCCGTCCGGGCGCTCGGCACCCCGGCCATGGAGAAGTACGACCCGGCCCTGCTGCGCGAGCTCTACCGCCGGCTGGTCGTCGGCCGCCGCTACAACCAGCAGGCCACCACCCTGACCAAGCAGGGCAGGCTCGCCGTCTACCCGGCGTCCACCGGCCAGGAGGCCTGCCAGGTCGCCGCCGCGCTGGTGCTCGGCGAGCACGACTGGCTCTTCCCCAGCTACCGCGACACCCTCGCGGTGGTCTCCCGGGGCGTCGACCCGCTGGAGGCGCTGACCCTGCTGCGCGGCAGCGCCCACACCGGCTACGACCCGCGGGCCAGCCGCACCGCCCCGCTCTGCACCCCGCTCGCCACCCAGGCCCCGCACGCCGTCGGGCTGGCGCACGCCGCCCGGCTGCGCGGCGAGCCGGTGGTTGCGCTGGCGATGCTCGGCGACGGCGGCACCAGCGAGGGCGACTTCCACGAGGCGCTGAACTTCGCGGCCGTGCTCGGCGCCCCGGTGGTCTTCCTGGTGCAGAACAACGGCTACGCGATCTCCGTCCCGCTCAGCGCCCAGTCCGCCGCACCGAGCCTGGCCCACAAGGCCGTCGGCTACGGCATGGCGGGCCGGCTGGTGGACGGCAACGACGCGCCCGCCGTGCACTCGGTGCTGACCGAGGCGGTCGAGCGGGCCCGGGCCGGCGGCGGCCCGACTCTGGTCGAGGCGCTGACCTACCGGATCGACGCCCACACCAACGCCGACGACGCCACCCGCTACCGCACCGAGCCCGAGGTGGCCGCCTGGCGCGAGCACGACCCGATCCTGCTGATGGAGCGCGCGCTGCGCGGGCTCGGCGTGCTGGACGACCGGCTGGTGCGGGAGGCGGCCGACGAGGCCGAGGCGCTGGCGGCCCGGATGCGGGCCGAGTTCCACGCCGACCCGGCCCTGGACCCGATGGCGCTGTTCGCCCACGTCTTCGCCGAACCCACCCCACAGCTACGAGAGCAGGCAGCCCAGTTGGCCGAAGAGCTGGCCGCCGAGGCGGAGGTGGCGGACCGGTGAGCACCTCCCACCCGTCGCCCGCGCCCACCCTCGGCGGGGCCTCCCCCAGCCTCCGGCCGGGGGGACCCCCATCGCGGCGCCCCTCCGACGCCCGCCCGTCGAGCATGGCCCAGGCGCTCAACTCCGCGCTGCGGGACGCCATGCGCGAGGACCCGGCGGTGCACGTGCTCGGCGAGGACGTCGGCGCGCTCGGCGGCGTCTTCCGGATCACCGACGGGCTCACCGCCGAGTTCGGCCCGGAGCGCTGCCTGGACACCCCGCTGGCCGAGGCCGGCATCCTCGGCACCGCGATCGGCATGGCGATGTACGGGCTGCGCCCGGTCGTCGAGATGCAGTTCGACGCCTTCGCCTACCCGGCGCTGGAGCAGCTGTTCTCGCACGTCGCCAAGATGCGCAACCGCACGGCCGGCAGGCTGCCGCTGCCGATCACCGTCCGCATCCCGTACGGCGGCGGCATCGGAGGCGTCGAGCACCACAGCGACGCCTCCGAGGCGTACTACACCAGCACCCCCGGCCTGCACGTGGTCACGCCGGGGACGGTGGCCGACGCGTACGGGCTGCTGCGCGCCTCGATCGCCTCCGACGACCCGGTGGTCTTCCTGGAGCCCAAGCGGCTCTACTGGGGCAAGGCCGACTTCGACCCGGCGACGCCGGTCGAGCCGATCGGCCGGGCGGTGCTGCGGCGCACCGGCACCTCCGCCGTGCTGATCACCTACGGCCCCTCGCTGCCGGTCTGCCTGGAGGCGGCCGAGACGGCGAAGGCCGAGGGCTGGGACCTCGCGGTGCTGGACCTGCGCACCCTGGTGCCCTTCGACGACGAGACGGTCTGCCGGGTGGTGCGCTCGCTCGGCCGGGCCGTGGTGGTGCACGAGGCGAGCGGCTTCGGCGGCACCGGCGCGGAGATCGCCGCCCGGGTCACCGAGCGCTGCTTCCACCACCTGGCCGCGCCCGTGCTGCGGGTCACCGGCTTCGACATCCCGTACCCGCCGCCGATGCTGGAGCACCACCACCTGCCCGGGGTGGACCGGATCCTGGACGCGGTCGCCCGGCTCCAGTGGGAGGACCGAGGATGATGCCCGTCGTGCGCGAGTTCCGGCTGCCCGACCTCGGTGAGGGTCTCACCGGGGCGGAGGTGGTGCGCTGGATGGTCGAGGTCGGCGAGGTGATCGCCGTCGACCAGCCGGTGGTGGAGGTGGAGACCGCCAAGGCCGTGGTGGAGGTGCCCTGCCCGTACGGCGGGGTGGTCACCGCGCGGTACGGCGAGGTGGGCGAGGAGATCGCCGTGGGCGCGCCGCTGGTGACGGTCGCGGTGGGGCCGTCGTCGGGGAGCGGTCCGCTGGCTCCGGACGAGCCGGGCGTCGTCGCCGCTCCCGCGGCCTCCGAGGTGGAGCGGCCGCTGGTCGGGTTCGGCGTCGCCGAGCCGGGCCGGGGCGGGCGCCGGCGCCGGGTCGGGGGGCCGGCCGCGGTGCCGGCAGCGGTCGTGGCCGGTGGCGGTGTCGCTGCTGGTGCTCCGGCGGGTGCCGCTGCCGGTACGCCGGCGGGTGCTGTGGCCGGTGCGGTGGCCGTGCGGGCTCCGGCGGTGCCGACCGGGCCCGCGGTGGTGCCGGTGATCTCGCCGCTGGTGCGGCGGCTGGCCCGGGAGCAGGGGGTCGACCTGACCGCGCTCGCCGGGAGCGGGCCGGACGGACTGATCATGCGTGCGGACGTCGAACGGGCGGTCGCGGCCAGGGTGGCCGCTCCGGCGCCCGCCGGGCCGGCCGTGCGGGACGGTGTGGTCCCGCTGCGCGGACTGCGCAAGGCGGTGGCCGAGAAGCTGAGCCGCAGCCACCGGGAGATCCCGGCGGCGACCTGCTGGGTGGATGCGGATGCCACCGAACTCATGGCGCTGCGAAGGCAGTTGAACGCCACGCCGGGGCCGAAGGTGAGCGTGCTGGCGCTGCTGGCGCGGATCTGCACCGTCGCGCTGGCGCGCTTCCCGGAGCTCAACTCCTCGGTGACCGAGGATGGTTCGGGCATCGTCCGGCATCCGGCGGTGCACCTGGGCTTCGCCGCGCAGGGCGAGCGCGGGCTGGTCGTCCCGGTGGTCCGGGACGCGCAGAACCGCAGCACCGAACAACTCGGCGAGGAGCTGGCCCGGTTGACCGGGGCGGCGCGCGGCGGTGCGCTCACCCCGGCCGAACTGACGGGCGGAACCTTCACGTTGAACAACTACGGGGTGTTCGGCGTGGACGGCTCCACGCCGATCCTCAACCACCCGGAGGCGGCGATGCTCGGGGTCGGCCGGATCGTGGCCAAACCCTGGGTCCACCAGGGGGAGTTGGCGGTGCGCGAGGTGACCCAGCTGTCGTTCACCTTCGACCACCGGGTCTGCGACGGCGGGACGGCGGGCGGATTCCTGCGGTTCGTCGCCGACTGCGTGGAGCAGCCGGGGATGCTGCTGCGACAGCTCTGATCCCGGCCGCCGAAAGGGTGGGCACGGTCGCCCCGGGTGTGCGGATGGGCACCCAGGGCGACCGCGGACCGGGGAGAGTAGCGCGTCCCCGGCCCGGATGTCCGGGCTTCGCGCGATTCGTCGGAGGAGCGCTCCGGCCGTGCCACGCTGCCCTGGCGCCAGTAGGGACAAGCCGAGTGGTGGCGCAGCCGGCCGGAGGCGAAACGATTCTCTTGGGTACTCGAAACGTAGCGGTGAAGTCCCGCGGGACAGTCCTGGTCCGCACCGGACACGGCTCGGCGGGGGCCGCCTCCGTCCCGGGCCTGCCGACGGGCGCGTCCGGGCGCGCCCCGGCGCGGGAGGTGGCACGGGAGGTGGCCGTCCGGCCGCCGACGCCGCTGGGCCTGTCGGACCTGCCGGACCTGCCGGACCTGGCGGCCGCGGAGGCGCCGACGACGGTGCTGCCTCCGGTGTCGCTGCTGGAGCCCGTCCGGCCGGTGATTCCGGCCCGGCCGCCGCACCCCCCGGCCGTGCCCGCCACCGGCCCCGGTTCCGGCGCCGCGCCCGCCACCGGCCCCGTCCTCGCTCCGGACCCCACCCCCTTCCGCCCGCTGTTCGCCGACGCGCCCGGCCTCAACTGGGCCGGTCCGGGCGACCGGTGGAGCGAGGCCTGGGGCGTGCGGACCCCCGCCGGGCAGCTCCCGGCCGCACCGCCCGCCGCCGCTCTCCCGGCTGCCGGCCAGGACGGGACCGCCTGCCGACCGCCGCTCACCGGCCGGGAGGTCGCGCTGGTCCGGGCCGGCCTCGCCGCCGTCGAGCCGGACGCCGACCGGGCCACCGCGCACTTCTTCGCGCTGCTCTTCCTGCGCCACCCCGAGCTCCGCCCCTCCTTCCCCGCCGCCATGGACGTCCACCGCGACCGGCTGTTCCGCGTCCTGCTGGCCGTCGTGCGCGAGATCGACCAGCCGGTGGCCCTGCGCGCCACGCTGACCGGGCTCGGCCGAGACCACCGTCGGTACGGCACGCTGACCGGGCACGACGCCGCGGTGGAGGAGTGCCTGGTGGCGACGCTGGCCCGGTACGCGGGCGGCCACTGGGACGCCGAGGCCGAATCGGCCTGGCGCCGCGCCTACCGGATGATCTCCTCGGCCGTGATCGAGGCCGCCGAGGAGGACGCCCGCACCTCGCCGCCCTGGTGGCAGGGCGAGATCGTCCGGCACGATCGCCGCACCCGGGACGTCGCGGCGATCACCGTCCGCCCGGACCAGGCGTACCCGTTCCGGGCCGGGCAGTACGCCGCTCTGGAGACGCCCTGGTGGCCGAGGGTCTGGCGGCAGTACTCCTTCGCCGGTGCGCCCCGCCCGGACGGGCTGCTGACCTTCCACGTCAAGGCCGTCCAGGCGGGCTGGGTGAGCAACGCGCTGGTCCACCGGGCCGCGCCCGGGGACGTGCTGCGGCTCGGCCCGGCGGCTGGCTCGATGACCGTCGACCACACGGCGGGACCGGACCTGCTCTGCCTCGGCGGGGGCACCGGCATCGCGCCGATCCGTGCCCTGGTCGAGGAGGCGGTCGAGCACGGCGTGCCCGGCCGCCGGGTCGAGGTGTTCTACGGCGCCCGTCGGGCCGAGGAGCTGTACGCGCTGGGCGAGCTGCGCGAACTGGCAGCGCGCAACCGGTGGCTGACGGTCCGTCCGGTACTGTCCGGCGGCGCCCCGGCGGGTGTCCTGCTGCCCGGGGGTCTGCTGCCCGGCGGGCCGCTGACCGGCGAACTGCCCGAGGTGGTGAGCCGGTTCGGCCCGTGGACCGGGCGCGAGGCGGTGCTCAGCGGGCCTCCCGCGATGGTGCGCACGGGCGTCGGGGCACTGCTGCGGGCCGGGGTGCCGGCCGAGCGGATCCGGCACGACCCGGTCGGCGACCCGACCGCGGGTTGATCACCCGAGGTCGGGTGCGAGGAGCGCGCGGATGCCCTCGATGTTGGCCGCCAGGTACGCCCGCAGCCGGGGCGGGACCACGTTGACCGAGGTGACGCCCTCGCGGGTGAACGGCAGCCGGACCACCTCGTACTCGCCGTTGGGGTCGGTCACTTCGGGCCCGTGCCGCCGGCTGAGGTCCATCGAGGCGAGCCGGCAGACGAAGAAGTGCTGCACCTTGACCCCGTGCGGGTGCGGCAGGGTGCCGTCGTCGACGGCGGTCCCCCCGGCCGGTGGCTGGGGCAGGGTGTGGCTGATGGTGTCGACGAAGGCGGGCACCACGTCCACGACCTTGCCGCCGAGTTCCTCGTCCACCTCGCGGTGCAGCGCCTCGACCACCGTCCGGTCCTCGCGCTCGACCCCGCCGCCGGGGGTGATCCAGTACGGGTGCGGCGAGTCCGGCCGGACCCGCCGGATCAGCACGATCGACGCCGGGCCGTACGGATCGTCCGGGTCGAGCTCCAGCAGGATCGCCCGCGCGGTGCGCTTCACGACGGGGCGCGGTGGCGGAGTGCGGTTCTCGGGGCCCATGGCCACCTCCGGGACTGGCGCGTTGTGCGGGATTCTCCCGCGCCCGGGCGGGGGCGAAACCCGGGGAACAGGGCGAAACGCACCGGGAACGGGTCGAAACGCCGACCGGTCGGGTGCGTCCGTTCGGGGCCCCGCTGTGCTGCAATGAGCAGCTATCGGGCAAATCGGAGGTTTCGCTCCGCATGCCCGTTCTGGGCACGGACCTGTACGAGGGACTCGGGCTGGGGGTTGGGTGGCATGGATCGGAGCGCACGGCCTCTCGGGAAGACGCAGCCGTTCGGGAAGGCGCAGCCCCTGCGGGAATTCGCGGCCGTCCGAGCGGACGCGGCCGTTCGGGATCGCCCGGGTGCCCGGGATCGCGCGGGAGTCCGGGGCGGCCGTCCCGATCGCCATCGGCCCGGTGGTCGCCACCACGGCCCTGTCGCTCCCGGTCGGCCGGGCCGACCGGCTGGGGCCCGTCGCCCGTCAACTGCGGCGCGGGGTGGGGGCGATGAGCCCGGCGTTCATCTCCTGACATCACTTGGTCTGGACCAGCTCCGGCTCGTTCACCATTTGAAAAAGCACACCTTGTCCGCTACATCCCCAAACGGGACGATGATGATCGAACGTGGATTGGTTGCATAAACCGTCACAAAAACCGTCGAAAACATGTCCGGCCGCCATCGGACCAGCAGACCGACGGCGCGGGCAGAACGAGAGGTACTGGCGCCATGCAGCACAGCACAGTCCAGGGTCACCTGGTGATGAACCTCGTGGTCTCGCACGAGCTCTCCTTCCGCCTCCCGGTGGACCTGGCGTACGAGGCCGACGATCCGTACGCCGTCCGGCTCACCTTCCACCTCCCCGGAGACGCCCCGGTCACCTGGTACTTCGCGCGGGAGCTGCTGCTCGACGGGATCAGCGGGCCGGCGGGCGAGGGCGACGTGCACATCCGCCCGGTCGGCGAGGAGCTCTCGGAGGTCCGCATCGTGCTGCGCTCCCCCGACGGCGACGCCCTGCTGTGCGCGTCGTCCGCGCCGCTGATCGCCTTCCTGGCGCGCACCGACCGGCTGGTGCCGATGGGACAGGAGTTCACCGGGCGGGACATCGACGCCCAGCTCGCCGACCTGCTCAAGGGGCGTGAGAACGCGGGGTGAGCGGTCCGGCGCGGGCAGGCCGCGCGGCGAGAACGGCGAAGGGGCCCGTACCCGGTGGAACACCCGGGTGCGGGCCCCTTTCGGCTGTCCGCGCGCCGCCGGTCAGTCGTCGTCCAGGGCCAGGTGCAGGCCCCACGAGACCAGGCTGATGATCAGCGAACCGACCAGTGCGGAAACGAAGTTGGTCACATGGAAGTCCAGGCTCAGCTTCCCGGAGGCCCAGGAGGTGAGCAGGAGCATCAGGGCGTTGATCACGAAGGTGATCAGACCCAGCGTGAGGATGAACAGCGGGAGTGAGAACAGCTTGACCACCGGCTTGATCAGCCAGTTCACCACGCCGAACACGACGGCGACGCCGAGCACCGTCAGTGCCTTGTGCTGCCAGTCCGCGTTGCCCTCGGCGAGTTGGATGCCGCTGACGATCCAGGCGGCGACCCAGATGGCCGCCGCGTTGATCAGTGTCTTGATGACGAAACCCTTCATGCCGCCCAAGCCTGGCAGGTACCCCCGTCCCGGCGGAACCACCGGACGGCGGGGTGGTGTTGAATGCCCCTGGTCCGGGAGGTGGACGGACGGGCCCGAGAACGAGGGAGGACGGCGGCGGTGAAGATCTTCCGGCTGGACGGACTGGACGCCGAACGGGCGGCCAACGACGGTGCGTACCTGCGGTTCCTGCGCGAACCGCGGATGTCCGCCGGGCTGTACGCGCTCGCCCCCGGCGACACCGACACCCAGACCGCGCACGACCAGGACGAGATCTACCAGGTGATCAGCGGCCGGGCCGAGCTGACCGTCGGCGCCGAGACCGCCACGGTCGGTCGCGGCACCGTGGTGTACGTGCCGGCCGGCACCCCGCACCGGTTCCACCACATCACCGAGGAGCTGCGCGTCCTGGTGGTGTTCTCCCCGCCGGAGGACTGAGCGTCCTGCCGGTTAGGGTCGGCGTCATGAGCACCAAGACGCTGACCGAAGAACTCTGGGCGGCCATCGAGCCGGTGTACGCCGAGATCCTCGCCCACCCCTTCCTGGCCGGGCTCACCGACGGCACCCTGCCGCGCGCGGCCTTCCGCCACTTCGTCGTCCAGGACTCGCACTACCTGCGCGACTACGCCCGCGCGCTCGCCGTCTGCGCCGCCAAGGCGCCCGGCGAGCAGGACGTCCGGGCCTTCGCCGACGACGCGGTCGGCGCACTCGCCGCCGAGCAGGGCATGCACGCCGAGTTCCTGACCGCCTTCGGCGGCAGCGCCGAGGAGGCCGCCGCCGAGCCACTGCTGCCCACCACCCGGGCCTACACCAGCTACCTGCTGGCCACCGTCTACGGCGGCTCCTTCGCCGAGGCGGTCGGCGCGGTGCTGCCCTGCTACTGGATCTACGCCCGGGTCGGCGAGACGCTGCTCGCCCAGGGCTCGCCCGACCCGCTGTACGCCAAGTGGATCGCCACCTACGGCGACGAGGCCTTCCAGTCGGTGGTCCGCCGGGTGCTGGCGCTCACCGACCGGCTCGGTGAGGAGCTGTCCGCGGCCGAGCGCCGCAAGGTGGTCGAGCACTTCGTGACCACCTCGCGCTACGAGTGGATGTTCTGGGACGCCGCCTGGCGCGGAGAGCGCTGGCCGGTCTGAAGCCGCGCGGGTGCGTCCGCCGGTCGTCCGCCCGCCGTCCAGGTGCCGTACGGACGACGGGCGGGCGCTGCCGGGACGACGGGCGGTGCCGGGTCAGCCGGTGACGAAGTAGCCGGTCAGGTCGGCGACGACGTTCACCGGGCCGCCGTGGTTGAAGACCGAGTAGGTGCCCCCGCCGGTGACCCCGGTGGTCACCGAGTTGGCGACGGTCTGCCCGGGTTCGACGTTGACGGTGGAGGTGTTCGGCGGCTGGCCCCCGCCCGGGAACACCGTGAGGTGGCCGGAGTCGGTGACGTCGGTGACCGTGACGTTGGCCTCGACACCCAGCACGTTCGGGACGGAGCCGTCCGTGGGCACGGCCCGGACTGCGGTGGTCGCCCCCCGCTGGAGCTTGCCGCCGGCGACCCGGGTGTCGAGGTTGCGGACCGGTGTCCTGAGCGCGCTGAAGAGCGCGGTGCCGGACGGGCCGTAGTAGCCGACCACGTCCACGATCACGTGCACCCAGCCGGCGCGGTTGTAGATGTCGATCTTCCCGTCCGCCCCGACCGGCACCACGACCTGGTTCGCGACCGTCGATCCCACCGGGAAGTTGACGTTCGAGCCGTTGGCGGGCCGCTGCGTTCCGCTCGGGTACGCGGTCACGAAGCTGTCCCAGGAACCGTCCGTCGTGGTGACGTTGAGGACCACTGCCTTCGCGTCCGCGGTGCCCAGCTCCGGGCGGGCGACCTGGTACGTGCGCACCGCGTCGCCGCCGAGCCGGCCGGTGCCGTCGCTGCGGCTGTCGGCGATCCGGGTCGGGGCCAGCGGGCCGTACTTGTCGGTCGCCGCGGTCCGGTAGTAGCCGACCACGTCGAGCACGACGTCGGCGGTGCCCACGTTGTTGTAGACGGTGAGCCACGGGGCGGCGCGGCTGACCGGGCCGACCGCGACCGTCACCAGGTTCGAAACGGTCTGGCCGGCCTTGAAGTTGATGCTGGAGGTGGCGGGCCTGGTGCCGGGTGCACCGGCGGTGGGGCCGAGCGAGAGGTAGCTGTCGGCGGTCGGGTTGGTCACGGTCACGTTGACCACGACGGCCGTGACGTCGGTCGGAACGACGGACGTGCAGTCCCGCGGGGGGTGGCTGCGGCAGAACGTGGCGATCGGGGTCGTGAAGTACTGGCTCTCCTGGAGCGGCCGCACGGTGCGGATCTCCGGGACCTGGGTGTAGTCGCGGGTGTCCAGGATCCGGGTCGGGGACATCCCGACGAACCCGGCCGGTGCGGTGATGTCGGCGGCGGTGGTCGCGGCCGCCGGTGCCGCGCTCGCCGGGACCGCGGCGAGGGCCGCGACGGTCAGGTTGAGCGCCGCGAGAGCGGCTGTGGACATGGCTGTTCTGGCCCGCATGATCAGGTTCCCCCCTGGTCGATGGCACCGGACGGGCGTTCTCCCGGCACTGGTTGGACGCTTGGGAACGCCGGGGGTTGTACGCCGCCGGAGGAATTCTCGGGGGTCACCCGGGGGGTCGGGCTCGGGGTGATCTCGGGGTTCTCTCCGGGCCGTTGGGCCTCGTTCCGGCACTCGCGCCACCGTACGATCGAAGTACCGAAAGCAAGCGGGATGCGGCACCGGACGGCGGCCGACCCGAGGGGAGAAGAGGAACCGACATGGCTGAGCTCTGGAAGTCGCTGCCCTCCTGGGTGCGCAACATCGTCATCCCGGTGCTGGTCCTGGTGCTGGCCTGGAACATCGTCGCCTTCGTGTTCGGCGTCGTCGGCGCCCTGCTCTCGATCGTGATCAAGCTGCTGGTGGTGGTCGGCATCGCCGCCGCCGTGGTGGTCCTGGTGAAGAAGGCCGCCAAGAGCTGACCCACCACCCCGTAACGCCGCCCTGAGGCCCGGCCCCCACGAGAGGGGGGACCGGGCCTCGGCCGTTCTCCGGTGTCCGATCGGCTACTGGTTGCGGTAGTAGCCGAAGAGGTCGACGACGACGTCGGTCGTGCCGGCGTTGTCGGCGATGTCGAACCGGCCCCCGGAGCCGACCGGGACGGTGGCGTGGTCGGGGACGTCCAGCCCCGGGGGTATGGGGGCGGGGTGGGACAGGTCCGGCCGCGGGGCCCGGTCGGCGCGGCCGACCGGGCGGGGTGGGGCGCTCTGGACCTGCGGCGATCGGCTCGCTACGGTGTTGGGCGTCGTGTGCAGGCAACACCGCCTGCGACGCGGGAGCTCGGAGCACCGGGCTGAGAGGACGCTGACCGGGACGTCGACGGACGGACCGACGGCTGCGTCGACCGCAGGAACCTGACCGGGTAATGCCGGCGTAGGGAGTAGAGGTCAGATGACCACGTTCGAAGCACAGCCGCAGTCTGCCCAGGGCGCCCCCAGCAGCGAGCGCACCGGCTACCCGACCCCGGCCTGGCGCAAGGCCTACCGCGAGGGGTCGCGCCCCGACCTGCGCGTTCCGTACCGCGAGGTGCGGCTCACCAACGGCGGGTCCGTCCCGCTGTACGACACCTCCGGCCCGTACACCGACCCGTCCTTCGAGCCCGATGTGCGGCGCGGCCTGCCCGCCCTGCGGGACGCCTGGATCCGCCAGCGCGGCGACGTCGAGGAGTACGACGGCCGCGAGCCGCGCCCCGAGGACGACGGGATCAAGCACACCTCGCCGCGCGGCGGGAACCTGCGCAACCTGGACGCCGTCTTCCCCGGCCGGCCGCGTCGTCCGTTGCGCGGTCGCGGTGGCACCGCAGTCACCCAACTCGCCTACGCCAAGCGGGGCGTGGTGACGCCGGAGATGGAGTTCGTGGCGCTGCGCGAGGGCCTGGCACCGGAGTACGTGCGCGCCGAGGTGGCTCGCGGCCGGGCCGTCATCCCGGTCAACGTGAACCACCCGGAGGTGGAGCCGGCCGTCATCGGCACCAACTTCCTGGTGAAGATCAACGCCAACATCGGCAACTCCGCCGTGACCTCCTCGATCGAGGAGGAGGTGGAGAAGATGACCTGGGCCACCCGCTGGGGCGCGGACACCGTCATGGACCTCTCCACCGGCCGCAACATCCACACCACCCGCGAGTGGATCCTGCGCAACTCCCCGGTGCCGATCGGCACCGTGCCGCTCTACCAGGCCCTGGAGAAGGTGGACGGCAGGGCCGAGGAGCTGAGCTGGGAGGTCTACCGGGACACGATCGTCGAGCAGTGCGAGCAGGGCGTCGACTACATGACCGTCCACGCCGGCGTGCTGCTGCGCTACGTCCCGCTCACCGCGCGCCGCAAGACCGGCATCGTCTCGCGCGGCGGCTCGATCATGGCGGCCTGGTGTCTGGCCCACCACCAGGAGAACTTCCTCTACACCAACTTCGAGGAACTCTGCGAGATCCTCGCGAGCTACGACGTCACCTTCTCGCTCGGCGACGGCCTGCGCCCGGGCTCGATCGCGGACGCCAACGACGAGGCGCAGTTCGCCGAGCTGAAGACCCTCGGCGAGCTCGGCCGGATCGCCCGCGAGCACGACGTCCAGGTGATGATCGAGGGGCCGGGCCACGTCCCGATGAACAAGATCAAGGAGAACATGGATCTCCAGAAGGAGATCTGCGACGAGGCGCCGTTCTACACCCTCGGCCCGCTGACCACGGACGTCGCCCCCGGCTACGACCACATCACCTCGGGCATCGGCGCGGCGATGATCGCCTGGTGGGGCACCGCGATGCTCTGCTACGTGACCCCCAAGGAGCACCTGGGCCTGCCCAACCGGGACGACGTCAAGACCGGTGTGATCACCTACAAGATCGCCGCCCACGCCGCCGACCTGGCCAAGGGCCACCCCGGCGCCCAGGCCTGGGACGACGCCCTCTCCGACGCCCGCTTCGAGTTCCGCTGGGAGGACCAGTTCAACCTGGCCCTCGACCCGGAGACCGCCCGCGCCTTCCACGACGAGACCCTCCCCGCCGAGCCCGCCAAGACCGCGCACTTCTGCTCGATGTGCGGCCCGAAGTTCTGCTCGATGAAGATCTCCCAGAAGATCCGCGACGAGCACGGCGACGGTTCCACCGCCGTGGACACCGAGTTCGACGCCGAGGCCCTGGCGGGCATGGCCGAGAAGTCCGCCGAGTTCGCGGCCCAGGGCAACCGGGTCTACCTCCCGCTGGCCGACTGACGGCAGGTGCCGAGGCGCTGTGCTGGGACCCCGACGGTGGTGTCCGGCACAGCGCCGCGCACGTTCGGGTGCGCGGGTGGAATCCGGTGGGCGGATTCTCGGGTGTAGGTCAGAGCCCGAGGATTTCGCGAATGAGGCCGAGCTTGCGCTCCGGGGAGAGATTCTGGGGACGGCCGGTGAGCAGGCCGTTCAGGACCGCGGGGACGTCGGAGCCGTCGGGAGCCTGGACCGCGTCGATGACCTGGCAGCGCAGGCCGCCGTCCCGGAGGAACACCCACAGGTCGTGTTCCTTCCGCGGCTCGCCGTTCTCCCTCGGGGAGAGCCGCCACGCCGGGAACCAACCGAGCCCCTTCTTGGTAAGGCGTTCGGCCAGTTCTTCCAGGACGTACTTGCCGAGTCTTCGGTAGCCGACTTCCGCGCGCAGTTCACCGAGGGTGACCCTGAGCAGGCCACCTGCGGCACGGCAGCGCTCGGCCACCGTGCCGGCGTCGCCGGCGGCCGCAGTGAGCGCCTCTTCCTGCGGATTCGTTAGGTCGTTCATGATCGGGCCAACGATTGGGATCACGGGGCGATACGTGATTCACCGGCCCGGGCGCGGCCAAGAGGAAAAAACGGTACTGCTATGGCGTTGGCGGCGACCCGGGTAGCCCCCATCCCCCCGGCCGACAGCTGCCGGCCGTCGGCTGCCAGTGGAGGGACAAACCCGCCATTTGGTACGTAGACGAATGACGCTGCGGGATGGGGGCCATTCCCCGATCGGCGCTGGTGCGTCACTCCGTTGCATCTTTATCACTCTCTTCTTTTCATGTTGTTGTTGCACGGTGTAGTGAGTTGGTGACTCTCCATCACCTGCCCTGGTCGGCTCCCGATCGTCGAAAGCCCTCCGGCGCGAGTGCGAGGGCGTGAGGCCTGACCGGAAACCACCAGCGGCGCTCCGAATGCCCTCTTCGGGTGACGGAGTTCAACGGCGACAAGAAAGGGTCCTGTCCTATGGCAGTCGATGCCATGTTGTCCGCTCCACCGGGACGAGGGCGTAGACGCACTCGACTCGCGGGGGCGTCCGTCCTGCTGTCCGGACTGACGTTGCTCGCGACGGCCGGCCTGGTCCCCAGCCCCGCGCACGCCGCAACCGCACCGGTGGGGCTGGGGACTGATACCAGCTATGCGATCCTGGCGGGCTCAACCGTCACCAACACCGGCCCCAGCGTCATCAACGGCGACCTGGGACTCTTCCCGGGCACCAGCGTGACGGGCTTTCCCCCCGGAGCCGTGAACGGGGTTCAGCACGTCAACGACGCGCAGGCGGCGCAGGCCCAGTCCGACCTCGTCATCGCCTACAACGATGCCGCCGGCCGGGCCCCCACGGCCATCCTGACCTCGCCCGGCGACATCGGAGGGCTGACGCTGACGCCCGGCGTCTACAAGGCGAGTTCGTCGCTGAACCTCACCGGGACCGTCACCCTCGACGCGATGGGCGACCCGAACGCCGTCTTCATCTTCCAGATCGGCTCCACCCTCATCACAGCTCCGTCGAGCGTCGTCAGCCTGGTCAACGGAGCACAGCCCTGCAATGTGTTCTGGCAGGTCGGCAGCTCCGCCACCATCGATGTCGACTCCTTCTTCAAGGGCAACATCCTGGCCCTCACATCCATCAGCGTGAACCACGCCTCGGTGATCGAAGGCCGTGCCCTGGCGCGCAACGGCGCTGTCACTCTGGACGACAACACCATCACGAGGGCGGCCTGCACCGTCGGCCCGCCCGGACCGAGTGGCCCGCCCGGACCGAGCGGCCCGCCCGGACCGAGCGGGCCCGCCGGTCCTCCCGGTGCTGCCGGTTCCCCGGGGGCACCTGGACCTAACGGTGCTCCGGGGGTGGCGGGCTCCCCGGGCGCTCCGGGTGCTCCCGGCCCCAACGGTGCTCCCGGTGCCCCTGGTGCCAATGGTTCGCCCGGTGCTCCGGGTGCTCCTGGCCCCAACGGTGCTCCCGGTGCTCCGGGTGCTCCGGGTGCTCCCGGCCCCAACGGTGCTCCCGGTGCCCCCGGTGCCAATGGTTCGCCCGGTGCCCCCGGTGCACCCGGTCCCAATGGTGCTCCGGGGGTGGCGGGCTCCCCGGGCGCTCCGGGCGCTCCGGGCGCTCCGGGCGCCCCCGGGCCCAACGGTGCTCCCGGCGCCCCCGGTGCACCTGGTCCCAATGGCGCTCCTGGCGCCCCCGGTGCGAATGGTTCGCCAGGGGCTAACGGCTCGCCGGGGGCTAACGGTTCGCCGGGTGCCAACGGTTCGCCCGGGGCTAACGGTTCGCCGGGTGCCAACGGTTCGCCAGGGGCTAACGGTTCGCCCGGGGCGAATGGCTCCCCGGGTGCCAACGGTTCGCCGGGTGCCAACGGCTCACCCGGTCCTGCCGGTCCTGCTGGTCCGGCCGGTCCTGCCGGTCCTGCTGGTCCGGCCGGACCGCCCCAGTCTCCAGGCGGTCACGGCGGTCAGGGTCACGGCGGCCATGAGCAAGGTGATCACGGGAAGGAGCAGGGCAACCACGGCAACGTTCCGGCCGACCACGGGAACGGCAATGGCGGTCACGAACAGGGCAACCACGGCAACGTTCCGGCCGACCACGGCAACGGCAATGGCGGTCACGAACAGGGTGTGCCGGTCGTGCGTCCGCACGAGTCGGGGCAAGCACTCGCTGCCACCGGCTCCGACAAGTCGATCGTCATGGCGGTCGGTTCGGCGGCCGCCGTCGTGCTGGGAGGCTCAATCCTCATCCTCGTGAGGCGCAGCGGACGAGCCGCAGCTCGCCGTCGGCACTAGCCCTCGCCGTGATGGGCGGCGCGCGTCAGGAGTGGGTCCACTTCCCGCCGACGGACTGACGCTCGTCCACGCGTGGCGCTGTCCCGGGTAGCCGGAAGGCCGTTCGAGACAGCGCCACGCCCTTGGCCGGAACGGTGGTCGGATCGGTGTTCCCGGCCTGTTCGCGGGCTGATCGGCCTGACCCGGCACTTGTCCGTCGCGGCGGCGCGCCAGGCCAGTCCTGCGGTCGCGTGGGTGGGCCCATCGGGGCGTCGGTCCAGCGACAAGGTGTTGGTCTCGGCCCGAAGTTCTGCTCGATGAAGATCTCCCAGAAGATCCGCGACGAGCACGGTGACGGATCGACGGCCGTCTCCAGCGGGTTCGATGCCGAGGCCCTGGCGGGCATGGCCGAGAAGTGGGCCGAGTTCGCGGCCCGGGGCAACCGGGTCTATCTTCCGCTCGCCGACTGACCATGCGCGTCGTCGACCCTGCTCCGGGAGCCGGACGGGCTTCCCGGAGCAGGGTCGGCAGGTGCCTGGTGCGGGGCCGGCCGGGTGCCGTGGGTCACGCGGGCGCGGCGGTGAGCAGGCCGGTGGCGCGGTCCGCGGTGAGCACGCCGAGGATGTAGCCGTCCTCGTCGACGACGGGCCAGACCGCCAGGTGCTTGATCCGCATGGCGATCGAGGCCAGGGTCAGGCCCATGGTCGGCCAGGCGAACGGGCCGCGCTGGTGGGTGGTGGCGCTGACGGCGGTCCGCTCGGTGTACCAGGAGCGGGTGAGGAACGGGTGGAGTCCGGTGCGGGTGACCAGCCCTTCGCACCGGCCGTCGTGGCCGCGGACGAGGAGGTAGTCCAGGTGGGCGCCGCGGAGGATGTCGTCGGCCTGGTCGACGGTGCTGTCGTCGGCGATCTGGTAGTCGCAGGGTTCCATGGCGTCGGCGACCGTGAGGCCGTGGCCGGGCCGTGCGGGCTGGGGCGTGCGAGTGGTCACGGCATTCACCGTTCCCGTCTCCGGCCGCCCGCCGGGGCGGGGTCTGCCGGGCTGTCCTGCACCCAGAACGAAGCCGGAACGGGGACCGGGATGCGGGATGCCCTGGATGTCTCCGAGGCTACTCCTGCGGTGGTCGGCCCGGGGGAGGTTACGGCGGAGTAGCGTGGGGAGTAACCGAGGACATTCCGGACACCGGCATCAGCGTCGACGTCGCCCTGGGTCATGACGGGTCCCTCGTGGACCGGACGGGCGGCCTCAGATGATGCCGATCCCCCTCCCCATTCCTTCCTCCCCCGGGCCGTGGACGGCGCCCGGTGCCCCGCTGCTGCCGCGCTTGGAGCTGGAGCCGACGATGTCGCGGGAGGGTGTCTTCGACGGGGCCTGGTGGCCCCGTTCGAACGAGGTCCTCGCCGAACTGCCGGACCTGATCACCGCGCTCGGCGCCCACTTCGGGCGCATCCTGCGGGTCGGCCTCGACACCGAGGCCTGGGACGGTGTGCCCCGGTCCGTCGCCGCGAACGGCCTGGTGGTGAGGATCAACTGGTTCGCCGGCAGCGACGCGACGATCAGCGTCACCCGGGGCCTCCAGGACCACTTCCTCCTGCTGGTGGTGCCGCCCGGCACCGACCCGACAACGGCCGCCTCGGCGATGGCCGGAGCCTCCGCGACCGGGAACCACACTCCGGCGGCGGAGCTGCTGCTCGGCCGACCGCTGGTCGTCGTCGCGCCCGGCCGGATTCACGGCTGAAGCCGTCCTCGATGAAGACCTCCCGGCCTCGATGGAGAACGCCGGTGGAGAACACCAACGGGAGAGGTCGTCGGGAGAAGTCGTCGAAAACCTTCACGGCGAGCGATGAGTTTCCGGGACACCCGGCGTCTACCCCTGTGCGAGCGACGGACGTGACCACGGAGGAGATCCCGAGATCACCGAGATCCGGGTCGGCGAGTTCTTCGCGATGGTGGAGGAGGGCTCGGGCATGCGCTCCACCCTCACCTTCACCGGTCTCGACGGGGGCGGAACCCGGGTGGTGCTGCACCAGACCGGGGTGCCGGAGATGTTCCGCGGCCCGGAGGCCGAGGCGGGGCTCAACTCCAGTTTCGACCGGCTGGTCGAGCACCTCGCCGGCCGGAACTGACGGGTGCGGCGCTTCCGGCGTGCCCGCCCCGGGCCACCCCCGTGGGCCCGGGGCGGGCACGCTGTCCGTTGGCCGTGCGCCGGGGGGTGAACGGTCAGTTGGCCGCGTCCTGGGGGTACCAGCGGAGCTCGACGGTGTTGCCGTCCGGGTCCTGGACGTAGACGGAGGTGGCGGTGCCGCGGGCGCCGTAGCGGGGGACGGGGCCCTCCAGGACGGTGAAGGTGCCCGCGTCGATGACCTCCTGCCAGTCGAGGGGCTCGACGGTGAGGCAGAAGTGGTCGACGTTGGACTCGTGCCGGGGGCCGTGGGCCAGGTCGATGATGGTCTCGGCGCTGACCCGGATCGACGGGAAGGACACCTTGCCGGCGCGCCATTCGTCGACGCGGACGGGCTCCAGGCCCAGGAGGCCGGCGTAGAAGGCCAGCGAACGCTCGACGTCGGCGACGTTGAGGACCAGGTGGTCGAAGGCTACGACGCGCATGGGTGATCGGCTCCGCTCGGGTGGGGCTGTCGGGGACGGGTTCAACGATCCTCTCGGCCGGGCGGGTGATCAATGCGTGATCGCCGTAGGATCGTTGAGCCGGATTCAACGATCGAGGGGTGGGGCGGGATGCTGGAGCGGTTGGAGATCGAGGTCTTCCTCGCGCTCGCCGGGGAGCTGCACTTCGGTCGGACCGCGGAGCGGCTGCACCTGACCACCGGGCGGGTCAGCCAGGTGGTGAAGAAGCTGGAGCGCCGGATCGGCGGGCAGTTGTTCGACCGCACCAGCCGGTCGGTCCGACTCACCCAGGTGGGGCGGCAGTTGGCGGACGACCTGGCCCCGGTGGTGGCGGCGATGGAGGCGGCGCTGCGCCGGGCGGAGGACGCGAACCGGGGCGTCACCGGGGAGCTGCGGGTGGCGTTCCTCGGCGAGTGGACGGCGCCGGTGCTGCTCAAGGCGGCCGCGCTGTTCGGCGAGCGGCATCCGGACTGCCGGGTGGACGTGCGGGAGGTGCAGCTCTCCAACTCCCGGGCGAGCCTGGTCGACAGTTCGATCGACGTCCTGATCGCCTCCTACCCGTTCGACGGCATGGCCCGCGGGCCGGTGCTGCTGACCGAGCGGCGGGTCCTCGCGGTGGCGGCCGGGCACCCCTTGGCCGGCGAGCGGTCGGTGTCGCTGGAGGTGCTCGCGGACCACCCGGTGGTGCAGTACCCGGAGGTCACCTCGGCGGGCTTCAAGCGCGACCGCACCCCCGGCCGGACCCCGTCCGGCCGCCCGGTGCCCAAGGGGCCGTCCGGCGGCACCTTCTCCGAGATGCTCAGCCTGGTCGCGATGGGCCGCGGTGTCCTTCCGGTCGGCGAACACTCCCGCCGCTACTACCCGCGCCCGGACGTCGCGTACGTGCCGATCCACGACGCGCCCCCGATCGAGCGCGGCCCGGTCTGGCTGGAGAGCAACACCACTGCCCGGGTCCGCGCCTTCGTCCGGGCGGCCACCGACGCCGTCGCGGAGTCGGTCGACCGGGCGACGCCGTTGTGCACGGTGGCGGTGGAGTGACCGGTTCCGGCGGGGTAATCGGTGCCGGCGGAGTGGCCGGTGGGGGCTTCAGGAGATCGCGCGCAGCCGGGGCCGCTCCGGGGCGAGCAGGCGGTCGAGGTGGGCGGCGGTGTCGTCGTCGGCGGGGAGCAGGACGAGGAGCTGCTGGGCGTCGTCGGTGAACTCCAGGGTCTCGCGGTGGAGCCGGAGTTCGGGGCCGGACGGGTGGTGGAGGCGGAGCGGGCCGCGGCGGGGGACGAGGTGGTTGCCGACCCGGCGGGTGAACTCGGGGCCGGCGAGCGGGGCGAGTTCGGTGCTGAGCCATTCGGCGGACTCGACCGAGGGCCCGAGCCAGATGTCGAAGGCCTGCTCGTCGGCGATGTCGTCCCAGTCGGCGAACAGGGTGCGGGCGCGCGGGTCGGTGAAGACGTAGCGGGTGAGGTTCGGGGCCGGGGCGTCGAGCAGTCCGGCGGCGCCGAGGACGGCCGCGTAGCCGCTGGTGTGGGCGAGGATGTCGCCGAGGCGGTTGGTGACGGCGGCGATGCCCGGTTCGAGCAGGCGCAGGGTCTCGCGGACGGTGGGGCGCAGCTCGCGCCGGGCGGGGGCGGGCCGGGTGTGGCCGGTGCACGCGCCGCCGGTGATCTTGGTGAGGTAGCGAACGTGGTTGCGCTCGGCGGGGTCGAGGCTGAGGGCGTCGGCGAGCGCGTTGACCACGGCGGTGGAGGGGTTGCGGTCGCGGCCCTGCTCCAGCCGGGTCAGGTACTCGACGCTGATGCCGGCCCGGACGGCCAGGTCGGAGCGGCGCAGGCCGGGTGAGCGGCGGCGGCCGTGGTCGGGCAGGCCGAGCGTCTCCGGCTGGATGCTGTCCCGTTTGGCGCGGATGAAGTCCCCCAGTGGTGTGCCCATATGGCGAGCGTACGGTTGATCGTCGCGCGGAGGGTGGCCCTGCGGGGGCCAGCCTGGGCACGGCCTGGTTGCGGCCGTGCGGCGGGCGGAGAGTGGTCGCCATGGAGACGAACACGCACAAGCTGGTGATCATCCTCGGCAGCGTCCGGGAGGGCCGGTTCGGCCCGGTGGTGTCCTCGTGGGTGGCCGAGCAGGCCGCCTCGCACGGCGGCTTCGAGGTCGAGGCAGTGGACCTCGCCGAGGTCGATCTGCCGCTCGAACTTCCGGCCGCCTCGCCGAAGTTCGCGGGTGACGGTTATCCGCGTCCGGCCGGGATGGCGAAGCTGACCGAGGCCCTGGAGGGCGCCGACGCCTTCGTCGTCGTCACGCCGGAGTACAACCACAGCTACCCGGCCTCGCTGAAGGCCGCGATCGACTGGCACTTCACCCAGTGGACGGCCAAGCCGGTCGCCTTCGTCAGTTACGGCGGTGCGGCCGGCGGCCGGCACGCCGTGCTGCACCTGGAGAACGTGCTGACCGAGCTGCACGCGGTGACCATCCGGGACGGCCTGGCCTTCCCGAACTACTTCACTGCCTGGGCGGACGGCCGCCCGAACGACCCGCAGGCTCCCGGCTACGCCAAGGTCCTGCTCGACCAGCTGTCCTGGTGGGCGGGCGCGTTGAAGAACGCGCGGGCCGCCGCGCCGTACCCGGCATGACCGGAGCGGAGAAGGGGCGGAACGGGGAAAGGTAGTGGGGAAGGGGCCGGAGCGGGGAAGGCACCTCAACCCGCCCTGCGCCGACGGTAGTAGTGCACGGTGAGCGCGGCGAGCAGCGGTCCCCAGGCGGCCAGCGGCAGGTAGCCGGCCCAGAACACGACGGTCTGCCAGCCGTGGGTGATCAGCCCGATGTTCCGGTCGCCCCGG
Source organism: Kitasatospora sp. NPDC054795 (assembly GCF_053611565.1). Lineage (NCBI taxonomy): Bacteria > Bacillati > Actinomycetota > Actinomycetes > Kitasatosporales > Streptomycetaceae > Kitasatospora > Kitasatospora sp. NPDC054795. The sequence continues at coordinate 16,115 of NZ_JBSHAP010000060.1, read as the reverse complement.
ATGGTCAGGCCGAGCGAGAACATCACCATCGAGTACGGGAAGACCATCAGCACCGCCGAGCCCAGCCCGGCCGGGACCACGGCGGCGAGCACCGGGACCGGGCGGCCGCCGAGGACGGGGATCCAGCGCGGCCACACCTCGCCCCAGCGGGCGACCAGGCCGAAGCAGAGGAGCGCCAGCGCCTCGCTGACCACGCTGAGCGCGAGGATGTACGCCCAGCCGCCGTCGAACGGGGCCGGGTCCTGCTCCGGCGGCGTCGGGCCGTGGTCGAGCAGCGGCAGCCCGAGGATGAAGCCGCCGATCCGCCAGAGGCAGGACGGCAGGACCGCCAGGGTGATCGCGTAGCCGGTCCGGACCGCCCAGCGGGGTACGCCCGGTGCGGGTGTGCCGTGCAGTCGTGCCGCGATCGTCCGTGCGCCCATGGTTCCGCCTCCGGCCCGGGCGGACGCCGTCCGTCCGCCACCGGCTCCGACCTTCCCGGAGCGCGCGGGCGGGGGCGTCCTCACCCGGGCTGAAACCGGGCGGGCCCGCTCCCCCGGGCGGGGGAGCGGGCGGTCGCCGCGGTGGGAGGCCGCGGGGGCGGGAGGTTGCTGCGGTCGGGAGGCCGCGGCGGTAGGAGGTCGCCGCGGTGACGAGGTCAGGGCAGCAACAGCCCCCAGGACAGGGCCCAGGGCAGGAACACCACCCCGGCCAGCAGCAGGGCGCCCAGCCGGACCCGGTCGGCCGCCGGGGCGGCGGCCAGGGCCGCCCGCTCCCGCCGGGCGCCGACCGCGGCGACGGCGGCCGCCCCGAGCGCGAACAGCGCGAGCAGCTGGACGGCCAGCCAGACCACCGGGCGGCCGAACAGGACCGGGCCGGGGAACATCGCGGCGGTGACCATCAGGAAGAGCAGGTACCCGAGGGCGCCCAGGAGGGCGGCCGTCCCGGTGAGGGCGGCCCAGCGGGCGGCCCGGGGCAGGGCGGCGGGGTGCGGCCGGCGGCGCAGGCGGCGGGCGGCGCCGGTCAGCGCGTAGCCCGCGAAGCCGGTCAGGCACAGCAGGGTGGCGACGGCCTCGACCCAGGTGGACTCGTACCAGGGGAGCGGATCGAGCGCGCGGCTGTGGATGTCCTGCTGCGGGGCCGGGTCGGCGGAGGCGGTGGGCAGGCCGGTGGCGAGCCGCTGGATCCAGGCGGATTCGGCCTCGTCGTAGTCCGCCGGGAGCCGGTCGGGCCGGTCGTAGCCGTCGTCCGCGGTGAGGTGCAGATTGTGCCGGACGTCGGGGACGGTCCGCAGCGTGTAGTGGGTGTTGCCACCGCGGTCGAGGGCCCGGCGGATGATCGCCGCGCTCTCCTCGGGGGCGGCCTCGCGGTCGAGGGTGCCCCACTCGGCCAGGACCGGCTGCCGGACCCGCTCCCACACCGGCACCGGATCGTAGTCGGCCTCCGGGAAGAGCCCGGCGGCGGTGAGCTGTCGGACGGAGGTGTCCGAGAGCGCGTCGACCAGCGAGCCGTGGACGCCCGCGTGGCGCAGGTAGCCCCGGTACGCCCAGGCCTGTTGGCGAGCGGGGGTGAGGCCGACCGCGCCGACGGTGACCAGGTACGTCACCTCGGTGGAGCGGGTGGCGGCGAGCGAGGCCACCCAGGCGCCCTCGGACAGGCCCCACAGGCCGACCCGGTCCGGCGCGACCTCCGGCCGGGCGCGCAGCAGCCGGACGGCGGCCAGGGCGTCCTCGGCCAGCTGCCCGTAGTCCCGGTGGGTCATCGAGTAGCCGTCGGTGCGCTTGTCGAAGACCAGCGTGGTGACGCCGTGCCGGGCGTACGCCTCGGCGGCGGCCCGCAGTTCGGCCAGCGGGCCCGGCCCGGCCCCGGGGACCATGACCAGCCCGGGGCCGCGGGTGCCGGCCGTCGCGGCGGGGGCGGCCAGCAGCAGGCCGTGCAGGACGGTGCCGTCGGCGCCGGTGAAGTCGACCGGGCCGGCGACCGGATCGCCCGTCGCCGACGTGGTGTTCGCCGACGTGGTGTTCGCGGGTGTGGCGCTCGCGGGTGTGGTGCTCCCCGCCGTGCCGTTCCCCGCCGTGCCGCTCACGGCCGCGGCGCCCGCCGGTCCGCCGGTGAGGAGCAGCCCCGGCAGGGCCGCGAGTAAGGCGGTGAGCAGTAGCGCCGCTCCGGTGCGTGCTGGTCGGACGGGTCCGGTGCTCATCGCCGCTCTCCCCCGGTCGTTCTCCACTTGTGGGTTCCAGCCTGGCGGGCGGCGGAGTCCGGGGCGATGGTGGTCGCACCCGGACCGGGGGTGGGGATGTCCCCCGGAAGCGCCCCGGGCACCCGGGGCGTCGCGGAGGGCTCAGCGGACCTCGTCGGGCCCGGTGAAGTCGGGCGGGGTGTACCCGGGGCCGGTGAAGTCGGGCGGGGTGAAGGCGGCCGGGCGGGTCGTGCGGCCCCGGGGGTCGGTCAGCCCCTCGGGGCCGGGGCTGGTGAACGCGGGCGAGGTGTAGCCGGGGCTGCTGAAGTCGGGGCCCTCGTAGCCCGGGCTGTCGTGGCCGGGGCCGTCGTAGCCGGGCCGGGCCGCCGGGTCCGGCACCGGCGGCAGCGCGTCGAGCAGGTACGGGAGGATTCCGCGCTCGCGCAGCGCGCCGCGCCACTCGCGGTGGGCGTCGCCGAGTTCGGCGGCGAGCTCCGGGTCGGTGCCGGCCGGGGCGGTCGCGGCGCCTTCGCGCAGGGCGGTGAGCAGCAGCCCGATGACGCCGATGGCCATCGCGGCGACCCCGGCGGCGAGGGCCACCCACCCGGCTGTGACCAGGGAGCGGGCGAGGGCGAGGTTCGGACCGGCGGCGCGCAGCAGGTAGCCGATCAGCAGCAGGAACAGGGCGGCGGCCCAGGCCAGGATCGGGGTGAGCACGGTGAGGACGGGGAACAGTCCGGCGCCGCCGCCCCCGGAGCGCAGCTGGCTGAGCAGCCCGGGGGCGGCCGGTTCGCTGCCGGGCGGCGGTGGGGGCGTGCTGTGCAGGCTCTCGCGCAGCCGGGTGTAGTGGGTGTACTCGGTGGCGGCCGCGGCGTTGACGCGGTCGGCGTCGCGCAGGGCGCGGATGCGCAGCTGGTCGGTGGTGAGTGCGCCGGGTGTGCGCAGGGCGGTGAGGACGGTGCGGTCGCGCAGGGCTTCCGTGAGGAGGCGCTCGTACTCCGGGCGGTCCTCGGCGAGCAGTGGCGGGGGGTTGGACATGGGAACCCCGTTCGTGCGGACCCCGTTCGCTCCGTCCCGGGGGCGCGCGGCCCTCAGGACGCCGAAACGGGCGCGGAGGCGGGCCGCCGGACGGGCGGCCGGGTGTGGTGTGCCTCATGGTAGGGGCGGGCGCGGTCGGGCTGACAGTCGGTTTCCGGAATTTCGCGCCCCGGGACGCGTGCGTGCGACCGCCCGAGCGCCGGGAACAACTGTTCTACGGCGATGGTCGGTTGACGATCGGTCGGCAGCCGATGGGCGATCCGTGCGAGCGATCCGGCCGATGGACGGCCGCGCGCCTCAGCCGATGGGCAGCCGGGCGACCAGCAGCCGCCCCTCCATGGTGACGCCGCCGTCCATCGCCACCGCGAGGTCGTCCGCGTACACGTACGGCCCGGGGATGTGCGGCGGCTGGCCGTCGTCGTTGTGCACCGCGCCGGTGAGGTAGGGGATGGGGCTGTGCCCGTGCACGATCCGGCTGCCGCCGTAGGTGTCCAGCAGCTCGTGGACGGCCATCGGGCCGGCGTCGCCGCGGAAGGCGAACCGCTTGGTGAAGCGGCGGAAGCAGTCCCACCACTCGTCCACGCTGCCGTCGGCGAGCAGGCCGTGCACCGCGTCGTTGACGTCGGGGATGGACTCGCCGTACTCCAGGTACGCGGTGGTGTCGGAGTGCAGCAGCAGGTGGCCGTCCTCGACCGCCATGGCGGGCAGCCGGGAGAGCCAGCTGATGTGGTGCGCCTCCAGCCGGTCCAGGTCGCTCTGCTGGCCGCCGTTGAGGCGCCAGGCGGCGAGGAAGGAGGCGGTGCCGGCGGTGGACTGGACGGGCTCGTCGCCGTACTTGGCGGCGCCGAGGAAGAGCAGTTCGTGGTTGCCCATCAGGGCGCGGCAGTAGCCGCCGGCCGCGGCGGCCTCGGCGGCCAGCTGCATGACCAGGTCGATGACGCCGATGCCGTCGGGGCCGCGGTCGGTGAAGTCGCCGAGGAACCAGATCCGGGCGCGGCCGGCCGACCAGTGGCCGTCGGCGTCGATCAGGCCCTGGCCGTGCAGCGCGGCGCGCAGCTCCTCCAGGTAGCCGTGCACGTCGCCGACGACGTAGACCGGGCCGGGGGGCTCGCCGGGGCCGGGGGCCGGGTACGGGTAGGTCGGCGCGGCGGGGTCGGGCAGCGGCGGGCCGAGTTCGATGGTCGGCGGGTCGTCGCGGCCGTCGAGCCCGAGTGCGGGGGAGGGCTGGTCGGGCAGGGTGGGTTCGTAGCCGGCCTGGTCCCGGCCGTCGTAGCCGCCCTGCTCCCGCGCGTCGTAGCCGCCCTGGTCCTGGCCGTCGTAGCCGGCCTGCTCCCGGCTCTCGTAGCCGCCTTGCTCCCCGCCCGCGTAGCCCGTGCGCTCCTCGTACCCGGGGCCGTCCTCGTAGCCGCCCTGCCCCTGGTGTCCCTGGTGCTCCTGCTGTCCCCGGTGTTCCTGATGTCCCTGCTGCCCCTGGTGCGAGAAGGCCGGGGCCTGGTCCATGCCGATGCCCTGGGCGTGCACGGTGTGGCCCTGGCCGTCGGCGGGCCAGTGCTGCTCCAGGTAGCGGGCTCCGCCGTAGCCGCTGTAGGTCTCCCCGTCGTGGCCTTCCCCCTCGTAGGGCGCGGCGGGGTAGCCGGTGGCGGCGTCGGGTTCGTAATAGGTGCCGTACGGCAGCACGTCGAGGTCCGGCTGGTGGCGGGGGACCGAGTGGGGGTGCTCGGGCCCGGGGAAGCGGTCCTCGGGTGTCATTCGCCCATCATAGGAAGACCACTCTCCCGGCGTCGTCACCTGGTGGGTATCCAATCCTCCGGAGCGTCAGCCGGGCGGTCCCGCAAGGTCCGTTTTGTCCCGGCTCGGCATGGTCTCGTCGGCTGTGGCGGGGCTGCGCGGCCCCGCCTCGGGGCCGCTGCGGCGTGGTGGTCTATACCTCGCCCGGGGCCCGGGGCGGGCTGACGGTGGTGCGTGGACTCCGGCGCTGGGAGGACGCGCGGACGATCAGCTCGGTCGGCATCAGGGTGCCGGGCGGCGGCCCGGTGCCGGCGGTGCGGAACCGCGGCGGGAAGAGCCGGGCGATGTCGACGCCCGTCCCGGAGTCCACGCCCTCGATCGCGTCGATGAGCAGGTTGACCACCGTGGTGCCGATCTTGCGCGGCTTGAGCGAGAGCGTGGTGATCGGCGGCTCGGTGGTCGCGTAGACGTCGCTCTCGCTGCAGCAGACCAGCAGCAGGTCGTCCGGCACCCGCAGGCCGTAGCGGCGGGCGGCGGCCAGCAGGTCGGTGCCGTTGGGGTCGAACAGTCCGTAGACGGCGTCCGGCCGGTCGGGGCGGGCGAGCAGCCGGTCGGCGGCGACGGCGCCGGCGGCCGGGTCGTGCGCCGGGTAGGTCTCGTAGACCGGCTCCTGCCCGACCTTGGCGCACCAGCCGAGGTAGGCCTCGGTGGAGAGCCGGGTGTAGGTGTCGGTGCTGGTGCCGGTGAGCAGGCCGATCCGGCGGGCGCCGGCCTCGGAGAGGTGGTCGAGGATGCCGAGCACGGCGGCCTCGTGGTCGTTGTCGACCCAGGCGGTGACCGGGCAGTTGCCGGGCTTGCCGTCGCTGACCACCGGCACGCCGGACCGGTACAGCTCGCTCACCAGGGGGTCCTGGTCGGGCGGGTCGATCACCACGGTGCCGTCCAGGGCGATGTTGCCCCAGACGTCGTGGCGGGAGGAGGCGGGCAGCACCACCAGCGCGTAGCCGCGGCCCAGGGCGGCGCTGGTGGCGGCCCGGGCCATTTCGGCGAAGTACGCGAACTCGGTGAAGGTGAACGGCTCTTCACCGTAGGTCGTGACGGTCAGGCCGATCAGGCCGGACCGTCCCGTGCGCAGGGTGCGGGCGGCCGCGGAGGGGCGGTAGCCGAGGCGCTCGGCGACCTCGCGCACCCGGCTGCGGGTCTCGTCGGGCAGGCGGCCCTTTCCGTTCAGCGCATCGGAGACAGTGGTGATCGACACTCCGGCGGCTGCTGCCACATCCCGGATGCCGGCCCGCTCCAGACGCCGTGAGGTGGTGGGACGCCGACCGCTCTGGTTGGCTGCTGCTGTCATGGCGGACCGATCGTATGGCTCCTGACAAGGGTCTGTGACCGGCGCATCGGAAGCCCCCGGAGATACGTTTCTCCAAGAGTGAGCCGGGGTGCGCCCCTTCGATACCCGCCTGAAACCAGGCCTCTTACCTCTGACATGTGCCAAAGGAACCGGGCAGAATGGCTGATCTGCGCCTGTAACCCGACCGGGCATCTCACTCCTACGGGTGAGGGCGGTCGGTATCGTGCAAAGCACCCGACCGGGGAGTCCGGGCGCGTCACGAGGTCCGGGCACGGAGGCGACCCCGTCCGTGGCGGGCGAGCGCACCGGAGAGTTCCGCAACTGGAAACGGAGTACGACCGTGAGCAGTGGTACGTCAGCGCAGGGCCCGCGGCTGCGGCCGACCCTCGACGGCATCCCCACGTACAAGCCCGGCAAGCCGGCCGGCGCGGACGCCTACAAGCTGTCCTCGAACGAGAACCCCTACGAGCCGCTGCCCGGTGTCCTGGAGACCGCGGTCAAGGCGGCCGGTTCGCTCAACCGCTACCCCGACATGGGGGTCACCGAGCTGACCTCGGTGCTGGCCGAGCGCTTCGGGGTGCCCGCCGAGCACATCGCCACCGGCACCGGCTCGGTCGGCATCGCCCAGTCGCTGGTGCTCGCCACGGCGGGCCCGGGCGACGAGGTGGTCTTCGCCTGGCGCTCCTTCGAGGCGTACCCGATCGTCGCCACGGTGTCCGGGGCGACGCCCGTCCCGGTGCCGCTCAAGGCGAACGGCGACCACGACCTGGACGCGATGCTCGCCGCGGTCACCCCGAACACCCGGCTGATCTTCGTCTGCAACCCCAACAACCCCACCGGCAACGTGATCCACCGCGCCGAGCTGGAGCGCTTCCTGGACGCCGTCCCCGGCGACGTCCTGGTCGTGGTGGACGAGGCCTACATCGAGTTCATCCGCGACCCCGAGGTGCCCAACGGCATCGACCTCTACCGGGACCGCCCGAACGTGTGCGTGCTGCGCACCTTCTCCAAGGCGTACGGCCTGGCGGGCCTGCGGGTCGGCTTCGCCATCGCGCACGAGCCGGTGGCGGCCGCGCTGCGCAAGGTCGCCACCCCCTTCGGCGTGAGCCGGATCGCCCAGGACGCCGCCATCGCCTCGCTGCGCGCCGAGGAGGCGCTGCTGGAGCGGGTCGAGGCGCTGGTCGAGGAGCGCACCCGGGTGGTGGCCGGACTGCGCGCCCAGGGCTGGGAGATCCCGGACTCGCAGGCCAACTTCGTCTGGCTCTGGCTCGGCGAGCGTTCGCCGGAGTTCGCCGCCGCGTGCGCCGAGGCCGGCGTGATCGTGCGGCCGTTCCCGGAGGGCGTGCGGGTGTCGATCGGCGAGGCCGAGGGCAACTCGATCTTCCTGTCGGTGGCGGAGGCCTTCCGCAAGTCGCTCTGACGTCCTGTTGGTGATCGCAGGGGCGTGCCGGTCCTCCGGTGCGCCCCTGCGGCGTTTCCGCACCCCTGGGGTGTCGCGGGCCGTGCGGCCGCGTTCCGCACGGCTGCCGCAGGCCCGGCCCGACTCCGTGAGAACGCCCTCAGAACGTCCTGCCGGATGCCTGGAGGTCGCTGGGAGCCCGCTGGGAGTTGCGCCAACGGCCGCCCACGGGGCGGCCAAGGCGCCCGCACGGGAGGGGCGCTCTGTCCGCAATGCCCGGATCCGGCCGGTCAGGCTTCTCCCAGCCGGCGTCCAGGACGACGCAAGAGGGCCCCGGGAAGCTGTCCCGCATGAAGGTGCTCCCACGGCGGCGAGGCGCCGTCCTCGTCAATTCCGCGCTCGGCGTGGCCCTGCTGGGCGGTGCCGCCCTGGTGTACGCCACGGTCAGCGGCAGCTCCGGCCCGGCTTCCGCGAAGCCCGTGGCCCGTACCGCGACGGTGTCCAAGGGCACCGTCCTGGCCACCGTGTCCGGATCCGGCACCCTGGTCTCACCGACCGACGCGGCCCAGGACTTCACCACCGGTGGCAGGCTCACCGCGGTCGAGGTCGCGGTCGGGGACGCCGTGAAGAAGGGCCAGGTGCTCGCCACCGTCGACACCGCGGCGGCCCAGCAGCAGGTGGACGCGGCCCGGTCCGCGCTCACCACGGCCCAGGCCAACCTCACCAAGGCCCAGGCCGGGGTCACCACCACGACCACCGAGCAGCTGCCGGGCGCCACCTCCGCCGCCTCTCCGGGCGCCGGGGCCGGCAGCGGTGGCCGCGGGGCGGGCGGGAGCAGTACGCCCGCCCCGCAGACCACCACCATCACCACCACCAAGGTCGACGACGCGGCCGTGGCCCAGGCGCAGCAGCAGGTCGCCACCGCGCAGACCGGCCTCGCCAACGCCCAGGCGGCGCTGACCGGCACCACCCTGACCGCCTCGGTGGACGGCACGGTCGCCTCGGTCTCCGGCAAGGTCGGCGACACCGTCGGGGCCACGGGCTCCGGCTCCTCCTCGTCCTCCTCCACCAAGTCAACCGGCAGCGGCGCGAGTTCGACGTCCGCTCCGAGCGGCTTCATCGTGCTCACCAACCCGACCGGGATGCAGGTCACCGCGAACTTCTCCGAGCTCGACTCGCTCAAGCTGAAGAAGGGCGAGGCGGCCACCGTCACCCTGAACGCCCAGTCCGACACCAAGCTCAACGCGACCGTCCTGTCGGTCAGTTCGCTGCCCACCAGCAGCGGCTCCGGCGGCGCGGCCGGCTCCGCCGCCGTCCAGTACGCGGCCACGCTCCAGATCACCGGCGACACCAGCACGCTGCGCACCGGCCTCAGCGCCACCGTCCAGGTGATCACCGGCGAGGCCGACAACGCGCTCTCGCTGCCCACCTCCGCCCTGTCCGGCACCGGAACGTCGCGCACCGCGACCCTGGTGCAGCCGGACGGCGCCTCCGAGCGGGTCACCGTCGGCGTCGGGGTCGAGGGCGACAGCACGGTGCAGGTGGTCTCCGGGCTGAAGGAGGGCGACAAGGTCGAACTCCCCACCACCAGCGGCGGCAACGGCTTCCCGAACGCCTCATTCCCGGGCCTCGGCGGCAACCGCGGCGGGGCCGCGGGCGGCGGGGTCTTCCCGGGCGGCGGCGGCGGTGGCGCCGGTGGCGGGGCCGGTCGCGGCGGCAAGGGCTGAGACCGATCATGCGTCACGTCATCGACAAGCGCGTCCCCGCGTATCCCGTCCCGGTGATCCGGATCCGCCGGCTCACCAAGGCGTACGGGCACGGCGACGCCACCGTGCACGCGCTGCGCGGCCCCTCCGACCCGGCGACCGGCGAGCCGCAGGGCGTCGACCTGGACATCGAGCAGGGCGACTTCGTCGCCGTGATGGGCAGCTCCGGCTCCGGCAAGTCCACCCTGATGAACATCCTCGGCTGCCTGGACGTCCCGACCGCCGGCCGCTACCTGCTGGACGGCACCGACGTCGGACACCTGGACGAGCAGCAGCTCGCACTGGTGCGCAACCGCAAGATCGGCTTCGTCTTCCAGTCCTTCAACCTGGTGCCCCGCACCACCGCCCTCGCCCAGGTCGAGCTGCCGCTCGCCTACGCGGGCGTCCGCACCGCCGAACGGCGCCGCCGGGCGATGGCCGCGCTGTCGCTGGTCGGGCTCGCCGAGCGGGCCGGGCACAAGCCCAACGAGCTCTCCGGCGGCCAGCAGCAGCGCGTCGCGGTGGCACGGGCGCTGGTGACGGCGCCCGCGATGCTGCTCGCCGACGAGCCGACCGGCAACCTCGACAGCCGCTCGACGGAGGAGGTGCTCGCCCTGATCGACGGGCTCAACGCCACCGGCCGCACGGTCGTGCTGATCACCCACGAGGACGAGGTCGCCCGGCACGCCAAGCGGGTGCTGCGGCTGGTCGACGGGCAGATCGTCAGCGACCTGAGGCAGGCGCCCGTGGAGGGGCCGCCGCCCTTCCTGGATGCGGCGTTCGCGCAGACCGCGGTCGCGGAGGTGTCGGCGTGATCCTCTGGCAGACGCTCCGCTTCGCGGTCGGCGGCCTGGCCGCCAACAAGGTGCGCTCGGCGCTCACCATGCTCGGGGTGCTGATCGGCGTGGCCTCGGTGATTCTGCTGCTGGCGGTCGGCAACGGCTCGTCCGTGGCGGTCAAGGACTCGATCACCTCGCTCGGCACCAACTCGCTGACGGTCAGCTCCGGTTCGGCGAACGGCGGCTCCCGGGCCACCTCCGCGGTCAAGAAGCTCACGGTCGCCGACGCCAAGGCGCTGGCGAGCGACGGCGACTCGGGCGCCATCAAGTCGGTCGCCCCGGTGGTCACCACCAGCGGGACGGCGCTGTACGGGAACATCTCGTACAGCCCCGGCTCGATCGTCGGCACCTACCCGTCGTACTTCGAGACCGCCAACCAGAAGGTCACCCACGGCGAGTACTTCACCGACGACGACGTGCTCAACTCGCGCAAGGTCGCGGTGCTCGGCGCGACGACCGCCAAGCAGCTGTTCGACACCGAGAACCCGGTCGGCAAGTCCGTCGTCCTCGGCGGCACGCCGTTCACCGTGGTCGGCGTGCTCCAGGCCAAGGGCGGCAGCGGCTTCACCGACCCGGACGACGTGGTCGTCGCCCCGCTCCCGACGGTGCAGAACGCCTTCACCGGCTTCGGCTCGGTCAACCAGATCCTGGTGCAGGCCTCGAACGCCGACAGCACCACGGCGGCCCAGTCCGAGATCACCCGGGTACTGCTCGGCACGCACGCCATCGCCGACCCCGCCAAGGCGGACTTCCGGATCACCAGCCAGGCCTCGCTGCTCACGGCGCGGGAGAGCACCACCAAGACCTTCACCGTGCTGCTCGGCGCGGTGGCGGCGATCTCGCTGCTGGTCGGCGGGATCGGCATCACCAACATCATGCTGGTGACGGTCACCGAGCGGACGCGCGAGATCGGCATCCGCAAGGCGCTCGGCGCGCCGCGCGCGGTCATCCTCGGGCAGTTCCTCACCGAGTCGACGCTGCTGTCGGTGATCGGCGCGGGGCTGGGTGTGGCGGCCGGGATCGCCGGCTCGCACTTCAGCATCGTCGGCATCAAGCCGGTGGTGATCCCCGAATCGGTGCTCGGCGCGTTCGCCATCGCTGTCGCCATCGGGCTGTTCTTCGGCAGCTACCCCGCCAACCGGGCCGCCTCGCTGCGGCCGATCGACGCCCTCCGGCACGAGTAGGACTCCACTGTCATGAGCAAAGAGATCGCCACGGTCAGCCCGGACACCGGCACTCCGGCCGAGCAGGTCGCCCTGCTCGCCACCCCGCCGGACGCCCGCGATGTGAGCGCCGAACTGGCCGCGCCGCCCCGGCGGAAGCTGCCCTGGCTCAGCCTGGTGCTGGCGGGCGGCGTGATCGCCAGCGGGGCCTTCGCGGGCGGGGCCTGGTACCAGCAGAACAACGGGACCCCGGGCGGCGGGAAGTCCTCCGCCCGGCCGGCTGCTGCCGCGGCGGCTCCGGGCGGCGGCTACGGGCAGGGGCAGAACGGCTCCCGCCGTGGCGGGCAGGGGCAGGGTGCGGGCCAGGGCGGGCAGGGCCAGGGCGGGCAGGCCGGCTTCGCCCGGGGCACGGTCAAGGCCGTCGACGGCAACACGGTGTACCTGACCGACACCAACGGCAACACCATCAAGGTCACCACCGGCGACGCGACGAAGGTCCAGCTCAACAAGGAGGGCAAGGTCGGAGACCTGCAGCCCGGCCAGAGCGTGACCGTCGTCGGCACCCCCGACGCCAGCGGTGGCTACACGGCCAGCCAGCTCGTCGAAGGCGCCGCCGGCGCGGGAGGCTTCGGTGGCTTCGGCGGTGGCGGTGGTGCCGGGGCCGGTGGCGGCGCTCCCAGGAACCCGTCCGGCGGCTGACCCGGAGCCGACGGACGACCGCGAGGCCCTCGCCCCTTCGGTGGGCGGGGGCCTTCGCATGTGCTCAGCGCGGTACGAGGCGCCTCACCGGTTCCACACCGACTCCCGGTCCAGGTCCCGGAGCAGGTGGAGGAGGTTGAGGAGAGTGCTGACGGGCGCGTTGCCGAAGTCCACCAGGAGACGCCCGTCGAGGATGGTCTCACCGGCGGAGGCCGAACCCCAGAGCAGCCCGTACGGGAGACCGCGCCGGTGCAGCTCCCCGAGCAGGACCGTGATGTGCGCGGCGGTGAAGTCCCGCATCCGGGGGTCGTCCGGCGCGACCGGTTCGCGGGTCACGCGACGGAGTCCAGCTCGTACCAGACCGTTTTGCCGCGCTTGTGGGGGTCGACGCCCCAGCGGTGGGTGAGCCCGGAGACGAGCTGGAGGCCCCGGCCGGTCTCGGCGAGGAGGGGAGCGGGCGTTCGTGGGGGAGGCTGGCGCTCTCGTCCGCGACGCAGACCCGGAGGGTGCGGTCGTCAAGGGAGAAGTAGACGACGGGCGAGGCGGTGTGGGCGTGCCGCCACGCGTTGACGATGAGTTCGCCGAGGGCGAGTTCGGCGTTGAAGATGGTCTCGGTGTCCCAGGCGGCGCGGGTCAGGACGTCCCGCAGGGCCTGCCGGGTGAGGGTGAGGGAGGGGGTGTTCAGGGTGCACACAGGAACCTCCGAGAGGCATGAGTGTGGAGGGGGAAGCCGTGAGCCAGGCCAGGGGGTGGTTGCTCTTCGGCGGGCGGGCAGCAGGCGCCTACTGCGCTGAACCAAAGCGTGTCTGACGATCCATCGGATCGTTCTGAGGATGACGATAGCGCGCGTCGCCACAGATTTGTGGCGATCGGCGAGAAGTTCCCCCGAACGGGGCTGGCAGACTGGTCCCATGGCCCTTCGATCGAACCCAACGCTCCGCCAGTTGAGGTTGGGTGCCGAACTTCGCAGGATGCGGGAACAGGCTGGCCTCGGCGGCAGCCAACTCGCCCGCGCACTGGGCATCAATCCCGCCCACGTGACCCAGATGGAGAGCGGCAAGACCGGCATCAGCGTCGAACGCCTGCGTACGATCGCCGCGTTGTGCATGTGCGTCAACGAGCCCTTGATCGACGCGCTCGCAGACATCATCACGGACCGGGACAAGGGCGGTTGGTGGGAGGAGTACCGCGGAAACCTCTCGCAGGACTTCCTTGAGATGGCCGAGATGGAGAATCGTGCCCATGCGCTCTCCACTTACACCATGGCCTTCATCCCGGGGCTGCTCCAAACCACTGATTACGCTTCTGCGGTCTTTGCCCGAGGATTCCCGCTCCTTCCTCAGCACGAAGTTGACCTGAGGGCCGCCTTCCGCATACGGCGGCAGAGCGTGGTTCGCTCTGGGGAGACTCCGTACTCGGCCTTCATCCATGAGGCTGCGCTACGTATGCAATTCAGTGGGCCCAAGATCCAAGCGGAGCAGCTCGGTGGCCTCATTGAGGACTCCGAACGGTCGAGCATCTCGATCCGAGTCGTACTGTTCGAGGTGGACACTCTTCCGGTCAACCATGAGAACTTCACCTATGTTGAAGGCCCGATCCCCGAGCTTGACACCGTACAGATGGACTCGGGCCTCGACAGTGTGATTTTCGACGCGCCGGCTCATATTGCCCAGTTCCGCTCCCTGCTTGACGGGATCGATTCAGCGGCGCTCTCGGAGGAGGATTCCCGGGAGTTCATTCAATCCATCAAGAAGGATATGGAAAGAAAAAATGCCTAACTCCACCTGGCAGAAGTCAAGTTACTCGGCTGCGAACTCTCAATGCATCGAGGTCCGTCCCGCCGGCGGGGTGATCGAACTTCGTGAGTCCGACGAGGGCGACGTCATCGTCCGTACGACCGCTCGCAAGTTCGCTGCCTTCCTTCAGGGCGCGAAGGCGGGCGAGTTCGACTGCCTGGCCACCTCCCGCGCCCAGTGAACCGTTCCGGCGGCCCCTTGCTCCTCCGCAAGGGGCCGCCGGAAAATCGATGGCCGGTTCGGCGGCACCCGATGAAGATCGCTGGATGCATCCCTTCCTGCAGACCGAGCGTCTCCTGCTGCGGCCGTTCACCGAGGCCGACGTCGACGACCTCTTCGCGCTGGACGACGATCCCGAGGTCATGCGCTTCATCAACGGCGGCAAGCCGGCGGACCGCGAGGCGATCCGTACGCGGACCCTGCCCCGCCTCCTCCACGTCCACCCGTGTTCGGGTACCCGGGGCTTCTGGGCGGCCCAGGAGAAGACCACCGGCACGTTTCTGGGCTGGTTCGAGCTCCGCCCGCTCGACGACCGCGATCCCGCCGTGGTCGAACTCGGCTACCGGCTGAACCGGTCGGCCTGGGGCAGGGGTTGTGCCACGGAGGGTTCGCTGGCCCTGATCGACAAGGGGTTCGCCGACCTCGGGGTGGAGCGGGTCACCGCGAACACCATGGCGGTGAACATGGGCTCCCGGCGGGTGATGGAGAAGTCGGGCCTGTCGTTCCTCCGCAGCTACTTCGGGGACTGGCCGGAGTCGATCCCGGGGTCCGAGCACGGCGAAGTCGAGTACGAGCTCCTCAAGGAGACCTGGGAAGCGCGGGAAGTCGGCCGGTCCGACTTCCCGCGCACGTAGCGGTAGTTCGTGCCGGTGGCCCCTCGCGCCTCGCGAGGGGCCACCGGTCGATGCGGGCGGTGCCTACGGCTGGATCACGAAGTACACCACCATGCCCGCGGTCAGGCACAGGAAGAGCTGCACCATGAAGCCCCAGGTGAGCGGCACTTCGTCCGTGTCGCCGGCCTTGTCGGCCGCGAGCTGCCGGCGAGCGAGCTTCCCGAGGTGCCCGGCCGTCCCGAGGGCCATCGACAGCATCGCCAGCGAGTACATGGACAGCGCACCGGCCGGGTTCATCCCGTTCGTGTGGTAGCGGCCGATCAGGAAGAGCGCTCCGGCCAGCGGTGCCAGGGACACCATGATCCGGTACGTCCGCGTCGGCTGCGGCGGTACCGCCAGCGTCCAGAACAGCACCGTCGTCAGTGCGACGATCCACCACCAGGTGGCCACGCTCAAGCCCAGTGGAGTCATTCCCCCACCCCCCAGGTCACGGACGTTCGTTCACGTCCACTCCCGAGCACACTAGCCACGCCTCCCAGGGCCCTGCGCCGACCGAATCCCGCAAGATCCCGGCCGAGTTGCTTGCCGGATCCCGGCAGGAACGCTCGGTCGAGGCAGAACTCGTTGCCCTCGACGTCCTGCACCGCGAGGCAGGACTCGTTCTTGTCGTCGGCGACCAGCAGTTGCACCCGTGCCGCGCCGAGCGCGACCTGGACGGTCGTTCCATGCACAGGAAGTCGGCCATGCCGACTTCCTGTGCGCGGCAGTCGCGTCGGCGGCCCCTTGCTTCCCGCAAGGGGCGGTCGGTGTTCCCTCCGGGGGGTGGGTCCAGCCCCACCCCGTTGTGGGGCTGGACCCATACCAGGCCGCCCGTCCGCTCCGTAGCGTCGTTCCCACAACGACACGGAGGGGAAAGAACCATGGCGACCACGACCGACCAGGACACCTTCACCACGGTGAAGAAGTGCATCGTGCTCTTCGGCGCCGTCGGCGCCGTCGTCCTCGGCACAGTGGCCGTGATGGCGGCCACCGGCCACCCGACGACCCCGTTCATGTGGATCCGCGGGGTGATCTTCCTCGCCATGGCCCCGTTCCTCCACCGGCTGGCCACCCGTGCCGCCGGCGGCTCCTTCAAGGCCTTCGACCGGGTCCGCACCCTGTCCATCGTCATGCCGATCGCCATCATCGCGGTCGACGCGATCCCCGGCCTCTGCCCGATCTGGTACGCGGTCCTCCAGGGCCTCTCCGCCCTCGCGCTGGTCCCCGTCGCCGTCCTCACCCGAGGCTCCGCCCTGAAGGCGGCCTTCCCCAAGGCGGGCTGACGCTCCGCCCACCAACTCGGCGCGGGAAGTCGGCCGTTCCGACT